>DATAJN010000493.1:0-9334 GCA_036262105.1 Ilumatobacteraceae bacterium | reverse complement strand
AACTCGCGGCACACCGAGCGGAACGGCGCGTTGGTGACCCCGGCCATCGGCGCCAACACAACAGGCGCAACGGGTGTGAACGTACCGATCCTCACCTGGTCAAGGCTACGAGCCGCCGTCCCTGGGTTACTCCTCGAACGTCAGGCGCAGGTTGGGGAGCGCACCGATGTCGAGCGGGGTCGGACCATCGCTGCCCAGGCGATGCCACCCTGCTGCGGCGATCATCGCGGCATTGTCGGTGCAGTTGGCCCGGCTCGGGAGGAAGACGGGAATCGAATCAGCATCGCCCGCAGCTGTGAATCGCTCGCGCAGCAGCGAATTGGCGGCAACGCCACCGCCGAGCACCAGGCCGCGAGCGCCGACCAAGGCAGCGGCTCGGCGACTCTTGGTGACGAGCACATCGACAACGGCCGCCTGGAACGACGCTGCCACGTCTGCGGCAGACACGTCAGGGTGCTTGCGGACGTAGTTGACGACCGATGTCTTCAGCCCGCTGAAGCTGAAGTCAAGACCGTCGTTGAGCATCGCCCGCGGAAATGCAACAGCGGTCGCATCGCCGCGCGTCGCTTCTTGATCGATTGCGGGGCCACCGGGGTAACCCAGATCGAGGAAGCGGGCAACTTTGTCGAAAGCCTCACCGGCGGCATCGTCGATCGTCTGCCCCAGCAGCCGGTATCTGCCGTGACCACGCATCTCGATCAGCATCGTGTGGCCACCCGAAACCAGCAGCACCACCAGTGGCATCTCCAGCGACCTGTCCTCGAGAAAGGCTGCGTAGAGGTGCGCCTCCATGTGGTTGACCCCGACGAAGGGGACGTTCCACGTGAGCGCCAGAGCCTTTGCCGCCGAGACCCCGACGAGCAATGCGCCGACGAGCCCCGGGCCGATGGTGCAGGCAACCGTGTCGATGCGCTCGGGTTCGATGCCGGCTTCGACGATCGCCCTGGCGACAACGGGGTTGAGCAGATCGAGGTGGGCGCGGCTGGCGATCTCGGGCACGACCCCGCCGTACTGGGCGTGCAGGTCGACCTGGGTCGACACCACGCTCGACAGCACGTCGTGACCACCCATTACCAGTGCTGCGGCGGTCTCGTCGCAGCTGGTTTCGATGCCGAGGACGATCGTCGACTCCGTGACGTTCATTGCCGCCAACCTTCGGGTACCAGGTCGGGGCACAGCGACGCGAGGCGTCGAGAGAATTCCGCTGTGCCGACGTCGTGACACCACATCACGATCGCGTCCTCGGTGTTCTCGTAGTACCGCTGGCGGACCCCCGCGGGTACGAACCCGAAGTTGCGGTACAGGGCTTGGGCCCCCGTGTTGCTGACCCGCACCTCCAAGGTCATCGCCTCGCAGCCGCGGCGAATCGCCTCCCACGCCAGGGCTGCCATCAAGTGTGTACCGACGCCTGAACGTTGCCGATCGACCGCGACGGCGATGTTGGTGACGTGAGCGTCGCCCACGACGAACATCAGCCCGGCGTAACCGATGATCGCTCCGTCTGCCCTGGCGACGACGTAGTACCGGTCATCTTTTCGGGCTAGCTCCAGCTCGCTCTGGAACACGCCCCGCGACCAAGGCTTCGGGTACGAGCGCTGCTCGATGGGCAGCACCTCGTCAAGATGCCGGCGACGCATCGGCTCGATCGTCAAGTGCTCGTCCATGTTGCGCCCGAGCAGTCGCGAGAGCACGCTCATGGCCTGCTCCTCGCTGCTGATTGCCGGGTTGACCAGTTGATGCGGGCGTCGGGAGCGCGGAGGTACAGCGGCTGGATCTCCCACGGGTTGACCCACTCCTCGCGCAGGGCGCGAGCGTGTGCCAACTGCACCAACGGTGCCGCTGACGGGTGCGCCAGGTACTGCTCGGCGAAGTCGCAGTTGACCGCGGCAGCAATCTGCTCGCGATAGCGCAGGGCGCCATCGCCGACGCACACGCTGTCGTGACCGCGGGCCATCAACTCGCCGATCAAGTCGTCCACCGAACCACATCGAGGTCCACCGAGACGTTGCACGCCGCCGGGCACTGGTTGGTAGAACGCCGAGAACAACTCGCCCTTGCGGGCGTCGATCACAGCGGCGACCTCTCGTCCGCTCTGACGCAGCGGAAAAGCGAGCAGGTCGAGCGAACTGATGCCCATCATCGGCACACGCAACGCCTGGGCGATCGCCTTGCCTGCGGCGAGGCCTACACGCATGCCGGTGAAGAGGCCGGGCCCGACGTCGACGGCAATCGCGCCGAACTCCGACATCTCGATGTCGGCCTGCTTGCACACGAACTCGATGGCCGGGATGAGCGTCTCGGCGTGACGGCGCCCGCGACACACCTGGAACATCGCCAGCACACCTTCGTGCCCGCCGATGGCGACGCTGACCTGCTCGGTGGCCGTCTCGATCCCGAGGATCAACATTGGAACGTCGCCAGTCGGCGCTCGATCTCGTCCCAGCGCGTCGCCCACGACTTGCCGGTCGCGCTGATGACGATCGCCCGGGAATCGTCGTCGGCCTCGTCGAACTCGATCCGCACCAGCAGGTGCTCTCCCAAGGTGCCGGCGACGACATCGCCCCACTCGACGATCACGATGCCATCGGACTCGAGCAGTTCGGCGAACGCCAGATCGGCGACCTCGTGATGGGTCGACAACCGGTAGATGTCGGCGTGATGCAGGGTCACCCGCCCCGCGGGATAACTGTGCACGAGGGTGTAGGTCGGTGATGTGATCGGCTCGGCCACGCCGATCGCTCGCCCGAAGCCCTTGGCAAAGGCTGTCTTGCCGACCCCCATCTCGCCCGCCAGCGCGATGAGATCACCGCGGCGCGCCAGCCCCGCCAGCGACGCGGCGATCGCTGATGTAGAAGCCGGCGAATCTGAGCGGAGGTGCAACATGACCGCGAATGATGCTAGAGGGTCACACCGCCGAGTATCGCCGGTCGATGCGCGCCGAGATCCCGCACAACACCTCGTAACTGATGGATCCGAGACGATCACCCCATTCGGTGGCCGCGATCGACTCGCTGCCCTGTTCGCCGATCAGCACCGCTTCGTCACCGACGGCTACCGCATCAACGCCACAATCGACCATGACCTGGTCCATGGTGACGACACCAACGATCGCCCGACGGCGTCCGCCGATCAGCACCTCGCCTCCCACGGCGTAGAGCCGACGTGGCACACCATCGGCGTAGCCCAGCGGCAGCGTGGCAACGTTCGTGTTGCCGTCGAACCGGTGCCGCAGGCCGTACGAGATTCGGTCACCGGCGCGCACCTGCTTGACGTGCGAGACACGCGCACGCAGCGAAAGCGCTGGCCGCAAGGCAGCAGCGTGTTGATCGAGAGCAGTGCTCGGCGCGATGCCATAGATGGCGATCCCGGGGCGCACCAAGTTGAAGCGCGATTCCGGAAACGCGAGGGTCGCCGCGGAGTTGGCGGCATGCACGAGTGGGGGATGATGCCCGGCGACGGCAAGCGCAGTGAGCACATCGTCGAACAACTCGATCTGAGCAGCAGTGAAAGGATCAGCAGGCTGGTCGGCAACGGCCAGATGGGTGCACAGACCGGCGAGCCGCACGGCCGTCGATTCAGAGATGGCGTGAGCGAGCCCGAGTGTCTCGTCGGCTGCCGCACCTACCCTGCGCATACCGGTGTCGACCTTCAAGTGGACGGGGTGGTCCGTTGCGCCGGTGGCGGCGATGGCCTCCAGCTGTGCGTACGAGTAGACGGTGAGGTCGAGACCTGCGCGAACCGCATCGACCAGTTCAGTCGGCGGCTGCTCGCTGAGAACGAGAATTGGACACTCGAAGCCCGCCTCCCGCAGGGCCGTGCCCTCTTGTACAAGAGCAACACACAGCCCGCTGGCGCCGCCCTGCAGGGCGGCTTGGGCAACCTGCGCTGCTCCGTGGCCATAGCCGTTGGCTTTGACGTTGGCCCACAGCGCAGCGGGCGCAGCGGTCGCACAAAGAACCTCGACGTTGTGCTGAATGGCACCGAGGTCGACGTCGGCCCAGGCCCATCGGCTCACAGCAGCTCTTCCAACACAGCCGGGATGAGGTCGGGGAGATCGCTGGCCACCAGCCCATGGCGAAGTCCGCGGCGGCCTGCTTGCCCGTGAACCCAAGCGCCTGCCGCCGCGGCGTGGAGCGGTCTCATGCCGCCGGCGAGCAAGGCGCCGATGATGCCGCTGAGCACATCGCCGGTGCCTGCCGTCGCCAGGCGCGCATCCCCAGCAGTGACCACCAGGGCTTCACCGTCAGGGTCGGCAACGACGGTGGCTGCACCCTTCAGCAACACGGTGCAACCACTGTCGGCTGCCAGCCGTCGAGCGGCGACCATGCGATCGAGCCCTGGTGGACCGCCTTTCAGAACCGTGTACTCGCCGTCGTGGGGTGTCAGCACTGTCGGCGAGGCGCGCCGCCGCAACAGCGCCGCCGCACCCTCGGAGCTCCATCCGAGTGCGAACAATCCGTCGCCGTCGATCACCATCGGCAGCGGTGCCTCGGTGACCAGCCGGCGCACGTTTGCTCCGGTGTCGTCAGAGCGGCCGAGGCCGGGCCCGACCACGATCGAATGAAACCGTTCCAACGATGCCAACGCGGCATCGGCCCAGCCCATGCTCGGCAGCGAGCGCTGCACGATCTCGATGGGCGCGTCGCCCAGCGTCATTCCAGGAATCGACAGGTGGACCATGCCCGCACCCGATCGCATCGCGGCGTGCGACACGAGACGCGGCGCCCCGGTCATCGTGGCGCTGCCGGCGATCACGCGCACCGCGTTTCGCCACTTGTGGGAGTACTCGTCGCGCTCCGGCCACCACCCGGCCACGTCGGCAGCCTGCACCAGGTTGGCCCGCGCCCAACCGATGTCGAGGCCGATGTCGACCAGTTCCAACTCGCCGGCGAGAACGCTGCCGGGCGGCATCAACAGCCCCGGCTTCAATGCGGCGAAGGTCACGGTGTGGGTGGCAGCCAACACCTCGCCGGCGATGTCGCCGGTGAGCGCGTCGACTCCGCTCGGAAGATCGACGGCCAGCACCGGTGTGTCTCCGACATCGGGTGGAGACCATGCGCCGTGAAATCCGGTGCCGAAGGCGGCATCGATCACCAGATCCGACGCGGGCAGCACGCCGGGGCACGGCACGTCGATGACGCGAACTCTCGCTCCCTTGGCAGCGAGATGTCGCGCCGCGACCCTGCCGTCGGCGCCGTTGTTGCCCTTGCCGCAGATCACGTTGATGGTGCGGCCGTATGCGCCACCGAGCATGCGCAGGGCGGTCCACGCGACAGCGGTGCCCGCCCGCTCGATCAGGACCTCAGGCGGTTCTGCCGCTGCAGCGTCGATCGCAGCCATTTCCTCCGGGGTGACGATCGGCAGCATGCCTGGGAGGTTACGTCGTCACGAGGCGACGACGTAGGCGATGGCAACCTGCTCGGTGTGCGTGATCGACAAATGCCACGTGGAGATTCCCCGCTCGCTGGCCAACTCCGCGGCCCGGCCTGTGACGTTGAGTTGCGGCTCACCGCTCTCACGGCGATCCACCCACACTTCGTGGAACCCGAATGATCCGAGCCCAAGGCCCATTGCCTTCATCACTGCTTCCCGAGAGGCGAATCGTGCCGCGAGTGACGGTACGGGGTCGGCCTTCGGTGCGACGTAGGCCAGTTCGCAAGCAGTGAACAACCGACGGTGCATGGAAGGAGTGCGCTCGAGCGACCTCCGAAATCGTTCGATGTCTACCGCGTCGACGCCGATCCCGCGGATCAGTTGCGCCATTTGTCTGCGGCCTCGGAGATGGGCTCGATCAGCAAGTCGGCAACGCTGAATTCGCCGAGCAGATCGTCGCGGAACACCCCCTCGGTCTCAGAGACCCAGTCGACCAGGCGGTCGTAGCGATGGTCGTATCCCTGCAGCACACCGCGCATCACCGCCGCTGGCAGCTTGTCGTGGAACACCACATGCAACAAGGTGATACCGACGCACGCGCCGGACTTCACCTCGGGGACGAAGATGACGGTGCGACCATCGCTTCGGCCGCGGGACACCAGCACCTGTCGCTCTACAGCCACGCGCCGCTTGGTGCCGACGAGCAGCGGGTGGGTTTCAACCCGGCTCGACACTTGGAGGGAGATCCCACCGCGGTCGATGATGGAGATCTGAGCGTCGACTGCCGGGTCGCCGTCGATCCGATAGCGGGTGAAGCCGATCACCGACTGCACTCCCGGATCGAGATCCGCAAGCACCTTCAGGGTGTGGTAGCTCAATGCATCGCGACCGGCACCTGCGGCCAGCGCGGCCTGAACGAGCGCACGATCGAGCACCCCTTCGTCGTTACGGCTGATTCCCACGGTGACAGTCTTGGCCTGATGCTTGATCGCGTCCACCGGCCGAGTGAGCTCCTCGATGGCTCGGGTGAGCGAGGCGGTGAGGTCGTCGATCATCACCCCAGGTGTCGCAACCTTTCCGGTGCCGCGGTGGTAGGCCTCGAGGGGAAGCTCGTCGCGCAAGTCAGCGAGCATCGCCGACAGCCGCACGGCGGTCGAGGCTTCGAGATGCCCGTCGTAGAGGCCCGAGCGCAGGCCCTCGCCGAATCGTTCGGCATGCTGAAGCACGCCCTGTCGAACCACGCGGAGCACCTCGTCGCCGTTGTCGGACTCGAGCAACGCATCTTCGATGACTTCTCGTGCCTCGCGAAGTGGCCGAGCAGAGGCGTCGATCGCCAGTGCCGCCTCGTAACCGAAGAGGTGACCCACCATCGCCGTCAGCACGAACGCCAAGGCGGAATCGACGACCGGAACCGACAGCACCGCGGCCGCGGCAGCGAACCGTTCGTCGCCTTCGGTCGCGACCACGATCGGCGTCGCCTTGTGAGCCTTGTAGATCGCAACTTCCTTGGCGACGTCGTCGGCCGTGCCTCCGACGAGCCCAGCGGCGCACACCAGGATCAGCGGTTCGCTCGACAGGTCGATGTGCTTCTTGTCTTCGGTGACGTCGCAGGCGATCGACTTGTAGCAGAGCTCGCTGAGCTTGATCCGCACCTCTTCGGCGGCGACGGTGTTGGGACCACTGCCGACGATGGCCCAGTATCGCTTCGGCGGGGCGAAGCGGCGAGCCGCTTCGCCGATGACGTCGCGTCGCGACAGCACCTCGACCAGCGCGTCGGGCATCTCCCGCAACGAGGTGAGCAGGTCGTGACGGCGCTGAGCGGAACCGACGTGGGCAGCCTCGGTGATGGCGCATGCCAACAAGACGCCGGCGGCCACCTGCGCATAGAACGCCTTGGTCGAAGCAACGCTCATTTCGACATCTCGGCCATCGCTGGTGTACATCACGCCATCGGCCTTGTCGGTGAGATCGCTGTTGCGCCGATTGACGATTGCCAGCACGGCCGCGCCGCGGCCCCGAACGAGGTCGACGGTGCGATTCGTATCGGTCGTCGTGCCGCTCTGACTCACGGCGACGATCAAGGTGTCGCTCATGTCGAGACGCATGCCGAAGCCGCTGAGCTCCGTTGCCGTGATCGGATCGATGTCGAGCTGCCCGTCGGAGAGGGTGTCGAGCATCGCCGCCATGCTGCGGCCCGCCACGGCGGCCGTGCCCTGGCCGATGACCTTGATCTTGGTGATGCTGCCGTCAGCGAGCCGGGCGCGAATGTCGGGAGGCAAGGCTCGGGCGCCGACGCTGGCCCGGCGCAAACCGTCGACGTCGACGATCTTGCCGCGAATGGTCTTGCGGAAGCTCGCCGGCGCCTCGCTGATCTCCTTGAGGAGGTAGTGAGGTGAGTCGCCGCGATCGATGTCGCGTGTGGTGACCTGGGCGGTGGCAATGTCGCGTTCCGTGAGGGCAAGCTCGCCGCCGTCGTAGGCCATGCGTCGCACGCCATCGAGCTGGCCGGCCTTGCTGCCATCGAGCACGAAAACCTGGCCGCGACTACCGGAGGGCGACAACGACTCACCATCCATCCGCAGGAACTGCGTCGTCTCCTCGACCACGCCGTACGGTTCGCTGGCCACGATGAAGAGGTCGTCGGTGATGCCGACGTACAGCGCCTGCCCACTGCCCCTCAGTGCCAGGAAGAGCTGGTCGGGCTGGTCGGCCGCAGCGGCGGCGATCGCCACGCTGCCTTCGAACTCGGCGACGGTACGACGGAACGCCTCACCGAGATCCGCAACCCCGCCGGCGACGTGACGAGCCATCACCGAGGGAATGACCTTGGCGTCGGTCGTGATCGGCCCGGCGATGCGTAGGGCGTGGTGAACCTTGATGTCGGCGTGATTGTCGACGTCGCCGTTGAGCACCGCGACCATGTACGGCGCGCCCCCACTCTGCTCGAGCTCTTCGCTGTTCAGCGGATGGCAGTTGGCCTCGCTGATGATGCCGACACTGGCCCACCGAGTGTGGCCGAGCACGGTGAGCTTGGCGTCGGGGTGTGACAAGGCGAGACGCAGCAAGCTGTCGTTGGCGATCGCCGTGCGGAGAGCGCGAGTGTTGTCGCCCAGCTCGCCGATCTCCGCGGCGGCCTTGTAGACGAAGCCGAGGCACGCTCCGGCAGCGCGCACCGAACCGCTCTGGAACAGCGGGTCGCTGTTGCGTTCGAACATCGCCCGTTGCACGGCGGTGTCCGACATCGACAGCCCGTGATTCCACACGAAGAGATGGAGGCCGGCGGAGTCGCGACCGCGCACCTCGAGCCGATCGAGAGCCGACAGGGCCTGTTGCACGGCCAGATACCCGCCGATGGCCGCCGTGGTGCTGTCGCGACCGCTGAGAGCCTCGACCTCGCGGGCTGTGCGCAGCCGGTCGTGGCGAATCGCCCACGTCACGTCGCGGAGCTCGATCAGTTCGGCGGCGATTCGTTCGTGCTCGTCAGGATCGAGCGACGTGTCGGACTCGATCCGGTCTTCGATCTCCGAGGCACGTGCCTCGAGCTGGTCGAGCCGCGAGTTGATGCTCACCGCAAGCTCGTAACGACCGAAGAGGGCCCGAACTCCCGGAACACCCTTCAGCAGATCATTGCCTCGCCGCGCTGCCGAAGAGGCCTCGACGAGGGTCTTGGCGGCAACTGCCTGATCGAGACACGCCAGGATCTCTGCGGGCTCCGGCACCCGTCGTAAGGAGGTCTTGCTGAGAATACCGATGATTCCGCACATAGATCCCCAGGCTACCGATCGATCTCCCGTCGAACCCGTCGCTCAGGGCCCCGGTTTTCCCCCAATAATTGCGAGCCAGTCACCGATCCTCCGCTCCTGGCGGGTCATTGGTGACTCGCTTCGATTCGACGTCAGCCGAAGCGGGCCAACACCACCTCGGCCAAGCTTTCGGCAGTGGCCTGCGCCAGATCGTGCGT
>DATAJN010000492.1:0-17262 GCA_036262105.1 Ilumatobacteraceae bacterium | reverse complement strand
CTGTCTCACCGCGCCGGTTCAAGCCTTCTGGGTGTCAAGATCCGTTCACCGCCGCAGGTCGTCGAGATCTGTGGCGCCCAGATCCTCAGGCCTGCGGTCATCAAGTCGTCAGGAAGATTCACAACTGGTCAGCGACGAGGTCAGCGGTCGTGCGCAGCACGGTGCTGCTGAGCGCCAATTGGGTCTCCGTGCGATTGACATCGGGCGACGAGACCACGCGCTGCAGGATCGAGTGAAGATGATCGTTGGATCGAGCGATGATCCGCACCAGAAGGTCGCCCGACCCCGTCACGGTGTGGATCTCGAGGATCTCCGGGATCGATCGCAGATGGGCGACCACACGGTTGTGCGAGCCCTGGGAGATGGCCAGCGTCGTGAACGCGAGCACGCCCAGGCCCGCGGCTGCGGCGTCGATGTCGGGCCCGTAGCCGACGATCACACGTCGTTCCTCCAGGCGACGCAGCCGCGTGAGCACCGTGCCCCTCGCGCATTCGAGCACCCGCGCCAGCTCGGTCACCGTGGAGTGCGGGGCAACACGCAATTGGCCGATCAAACGACGATCGAGTGAATCGAGGTCTGCGCGGCGATCAGCCAACATGCCAACCCTCCTGGCCATCTGTTGATCGGAATTGATCATTGTGTCCAGCCTAGCCGTCGATAGTTTGCAGTTTTGATCAATACTCTTGAACATTGCTGATCATCTTGGTTTCATTGGAGCATGTCATTCATCAAAAAGGTCGATCACATCACCTATGCCTGCACCGCAGGGTCGATCGAGAAGTGGGCCTGGTTCCACATCGAGGTCGAGGGTGGGACGCTGATCAACCGCATCGACGACGTTCGCCCCGGCGACCCCGACAGCAGCATGAAGATCTGGTGCATCGACTACGGCGACTTCGGCGTGGCCCTGATCGAGGGCATCGACCGCGCCAAGAGGTCACAGGTCACGAAGTTCGTCGACCGTCACGGCGACCACAGCTGCCAGCACGTCGCCTTCGACACGTACGACCTCGAGAAGTTCCAAGCTCATATGCGCGATCTCGGCGGCTCGGCGCGTGGTGGAACCCTGGTGCGCAACGACGGCTTCGGCATTCTCAAGCAGATGTTCGCCCGCGGGTATTCCGAAGGCGACGCTGCCGAGGCGTCGTTCCCCGAGTACGTGCAACGACCGTCGCTCGGTGACGCCGACGAGGTGCACATCACCTTCGCCGAGGAGACCGGCCGCGGTTTCTACGATCAGATCGAAGACGCCGTTGCGGCCCACGACGAGGAGCCGTTCTTCGACTTCTCGAAGATGCCTGCGGACTGGCAGGTCCCGGTTCCGCAACCCTGATGCGGCCCATTTGGCAGGGACGTTTGGCCCGACTCACCGGGTCCCGCGCCTCTCCCGCGTCAGCGCCTGTCCAGGTACCTTCGGCTGCGTGACCTCAGCTTTCCGTGTGACGATCCTTGCAACCCTGGCGCTCGCGATTGGTGGTGTGGCTTGTAGCTCCGACCCCAACGATGCCGCGGTTACCACAACTCCCCCAACCGTCGCGGCGCCGACAACGACCACGACGATCGCCCCCCAGCTCCACGACATCGTGGGCACCGCACTCACCGCCGGACCGTTCACCGAACTGGCGGGACTGGTCGTCGACGCCGGTCTGGTCGACACCCTGCGCGGTGCCGGGCCGTTCACCGTGTTCGCCCCCACGGACGCGGCGTTCGCCAAGTTGCCCGTCGACACCCTGCATGCCGTACAGGATGATCCGAAGCTCTTGGCGACCATCCTCACCTATCACGTCGTACCCGGTGCGTTGAAGCTCGCCGACCTCAAGCCCGGCAAGCTCACCACAGTGGCCGGCATCGACCTCGACGTGACTCGTGATGGCGACACGGTGCTCATCAATGGTTCCCCAATCGTCGCCGGCGATGTCATGGCCACCAATGGCGTTGTCCATGTGCTGGGTGACGTGCTCCTGCCACCGAGCTGATCTCGCCTCTCCCGCTCTACAGAGGCAGATCGCCGGTGGCAGCGCGCGTGGAGCCGTGATCGCGGTACGCGTCGATGGTTCGCTGGGCAATGCGCATCTGGTGCACCTCGTCGGCGCCGTCGGCGAACCGCGCCCATCGCGCATGTTGATACATGTGTGCCAACGGCGTGTCGGTCGAGTAGCCCAGCGCCCCGTGCACCTGGATCGAACGATCGATCACCCGACCGAGCATGTTGGCCACGAAGTGCTTGGCCATCGACACCTCTGACTTGAAGTCGAGACCGTGGTCGATGCGAAAGGCGGCATGCAGCACCATCAACTTGGCCTGATACAGCTCCATCGTCGAGTCGGCGATCATCCATTGGATGCCCTGCTTCTCGGCCAGCACCGAACCGTGCGAGTAGCGGTACAGCGAGCGATCGACCATCATGTCGAGAGCCATCTCGGCCTGGGCGATCCAGCGCATGCAGTGCGCCAACCGGGCCGGGCCCAGCCGGTACTGACCGAGCAAGTGGCCCTGCCCGCGACCGCCGAGCATGTTGGCGTCGGGCACGCGCAGGTCTTCGATGACGATCTCGGAATGACCGGTGCCACCGTGCATGGTCTCGACCTCGCGCACGCGGTTCCAGCCCGGCGAGGGAATGTCGACGATGAACGCCGTGTTGGCAGCTTGCGGCAGATCAGGGTTGTGCTCGGTGCGGACGAGGAGGATGGCGAACGCGGCGCGGCGGGCGTTGGAGATGAACCACTTGTGACCGTTGATCACCCACTCGTCGCCGTCTTTCACGGCGGTGGTGCGGATCAACGTCGGGTCACTGCCGGCGACCTCGGGCTCGGTCATCGCGAAGCAACTCATCTTCAGCCCGTCGCACAGCGGCCGGAGGTACTTCTCCTTCTGCTCCGGTGTCGCCCAGTGCAACAACGTGTGCATGTTGCCCTCGTCGGGCGCCTGACAGTTGAGCACGAACGGGCCGTACGAAGCCTTGGCCGCCTCGGCTTGCACCATGGCCAGTTCCACATGGCCGAGGCCCATGCCGCCCCACTCCTTGGGCATCTGTGGCAGCCACAGCCCGGCGTCCTTGGCCGCTTGGCGCATCCCGAACAACAACGCGAGGTAGGCCTTGCGTTCCATCTTCTCGGCGTCGCCGATCTTGGCCTCACCGGGTTTGACGACCTCGTCGACGAACGTCCTCACCCGCAGCCGGATGTCTTCGAGTTCGGGAGTGAGGGTGAAGTCGATGGCCATTGCGGCCATCGTCGCATTCGCGGCCGACGCCATACGAGCCGGTGCCCCACACTTCGTCGCGGGCCCGGCCAAGGGTGCCCGAGGCCCCGCCCGAATCGGGGTGGGGCCTCGACGTCGTGATCTAACGGGTGGAGGTGAGGGGAATTGAACCCCTGGCCTCAACAGTGCGATTGTTGCGCTCTGCCAACTGAGCTACACCCCCGTTGGAGATCCCAAGTCTAGCGGCACGGTTCACGCCCAGGACTGGGTCAAGGCAGGGAGAGCTCACGACTTGGCAAGTCGGAGCCGCGTGGGTAGTAGATCGCCACGTGCCGCTCGGCCACGGCGACCAGGATCCCCCCGAGCCTCCACACGCTGAAGAACTCGCTGCCACCGCAGCACTCCTGCAGGAACGTTCCAGGGTCGGCCCAATGTTGCCCCTCCACTGGTCGACCGGTGGCTGTGTCGATGACGATCCATCCGCCGTCTGTCTCGGGCTTCACCATGTCGAAGTCGGTGATCAGCGCGTAACCGTCGCCAACCGCACTGACACCACGCCATCCGTCGAGCATCCACACGGTCTTGCCATTCGACGTGCGGATCCCGGCGAGAGCGGGCTTGCTGCAGTCGTTCTGCTCATCGAGGGTGCCTGTGCACCCCAACGCAACCGTGATGTCTCCCGATGGCGCGATTCGGAAGCCTTCAGCGTTACGGCTGACGAAGTCATCGCGCCGCCACAGCTCGGTGCCCTGAGCATTCGTGGCGACGAGCACAGACGCTCGACCGGGCGTTGGCGTCAGCTCGAAGTCGACCGTGATGGTCGACGAAGGCGGCAGCGTTGACGGGCCGTCACTCCAAGCTCCGCCGTGATAGGCACGGAGAACGATGTCCTTGCCGCCCTCTGATCCAACCAGGTACGGATTGGCATCGGCATCCAATCGGAAGCCGTTGTAGAACATGTCGGTGCCGTTCGAGAACTCGGGAAACGGCAGCAACTCGGCAGTCAGGCTCGGGATGTCGACGAGCAACAGGTGGTCGCGGTTGACGTCGATGATCGTTCCGTCGGGCAGCCCGAGGAGAAGCTTGGTCTCAGTCGTGGCCAGTGGCGAATAGGCGCGGAGATCGGGCGCAGCATCGATGCCTTGATCGGCGAGGTGCTCGGCGAGCGTTCCCATCGGGCTGCCATCCACCAACGAGACGAGCCGATACTCCGCAAGCGGGGGGTCGCCGCCTTGATCGACGTCAACCACGACGATCGCAGTCGTCGGCGACATCGAGGCTGGCGCCACGTACATCTGAGTGACGACGTCCGCAACACAGCGCACCCAACGCGCCACTCCGTCGTCATCGATCGCGGCAAGGATCGAGCCTGGGAAGTAGCCGTTCGACGACGCGCTCACGCTCAGGAGCACTCCGCCGGGGATCCGAACGGGTTGAACACTGGTCGTCTGTGGCTCCGGTGCGTACTTGGACACGCCTTCGGGCAGCGTGACTCGAATGGCCGGTTCGACCTGTATCGGACCAAATGTGTCGAGCGACGATTCGTCCAACGAGACGGCGGACCGATTGGCTCGTTGTGACTCGACGCACGGCGGCCGAAAGCCCTCGTCGATCACCACTGATGTCGTGGGTGCAGTCGTGAGGGCTGGTTCCGTCGACGGCACGGTCGGCAGCAATGTCGTCGCCGGCGGTGGCATCGTCGGTTCCGTGGGCGCACTCGTCGAAGTGGTCGCGACGGAAGTGCCACCTTCGTTCGAAGCGCAGGCGACCACCAATGTGGCCGCCAACAGAGCAATGGCAAAGCGCTGCGTCAGGCGGCGTTGAACCAGTTGGTTTCGGTGGTGCGATCGACGTCGAGCGAACGGATCTGCACGAGCTTGTAGCAGTAGCCACACAGCGACACGAACGACAGGGCGAAGATGTAGACCATCGAGTTGGCGTGGGTCGTGGCCGCGAGGAAGGCCGTGACGCCGGTGAACAGAACCAACATGAACACGACGTTGGCGCGGCGGCGGCGAACGAGCTCGCGGTGGCTGACCTGATGAAGGTGGGCCTGACGATGCTGGCTGCTACTGCGATCGAGTGTGGTGGCGTGCATGCGCTGGCCGGAAGTTGCCGCGGCCGACGAACGATGCATCTGCGTGGGACGACCCTGCGCCGTCGGGCGCGAGAGGGGCGACGGTGCGAGCGGACGGCCCATGGAGCGCATCGTCGGCACCATCGTGCGAGTGGGCACGACGCGTTGCAGCGTGGAGAGCTGACGTCGGAAGTCGGTGACGGAGGAGTTCGGCCGGTTCTCGACTCTCGATCTCAGCAGCGGTGGAATCAACACTGCCGCCCAAGCGGCAAGCACGGCCAAGAGCACGATCTTGCTCATCGTCTAGCGGTTCCCTTGTCAGACATCTTGTTCACGGATCTTTCTGAGTGGCACGCTGGCAAACGGCAGTTTAACCTGGGGGGGTCGCTTCGTTACGAATCTACGACATTCGTGACACTGGCCGACACGCTACCAGGTCGGCGGTACGTACCCGACCTTCCGCCGGTTTTCTCCCAAAGTGCCAGCTCACCGATCACCATTCCGCGATCGGCTGACTTGCACATGTCGTAGATCGTCAGCGCAGCGATGGCACAGGCGTGCAACGCCTCCATCTCCACGCCGGTGCGATCGACGGTGTCGACTTGCACCTCGATGGCCACGAAGTCGTCGCCGATCTCGAAGTTGACGTGAACCGATCCGACCAACAGCGGATGGCACAACGGGATCATGTCGCTCGTTCGCTTGGCTGCCTGAATGCCGGCAACGCGGGCCACGGCGAGGACGTCGCCCTTCTTGACCTCACGGTTGGCGATGGCCGCGGTGGTCTCCGGATGCATGAAGACCTTGCATCCGGCGACAGCGCGACGGTGCGTCGGATCCTTGGGCGTGACGTCGACCATGCGCGCCCGTCCCATGGGATCGAGGTGGGTGAAGGCGAGATCGCTCATCTGTTTGATCACACTAGTGGACTTGCAGGGGGGTTGACCCGACACCGGCTGCCGAAGCAGGTCTAACCGGTTTGCACCGGGCCGGTGTCGACCACCTCGAAGGCGGTGCCGGGGATCGCCTTCAACTGGTTGAGGTCGTCGTCGTTCCATCCCGGGTCGGGAGCACCTTGGAAGAACCAGTTGCTGCCGTTGTCGGCAACGATCAATCCATAGTGCTGCATCGCCGTGGCAATCACTCGCGACTGCCCGGTGAGTGCATTGACGTTGAAGCTCGCACTCAACCGCAGCCGCATGCCCATCGCCGGCAGCGTCGGGTCGGAATCGCCTGACGCGAGATGGGTGGCGGGCAGGATGAAGCCGGCCTGAGTCTTCGAGAACGTGACGCGTATGGCGTGATTGATCGAGCCGGCCGCGACCTCGTCGTACCGAACGAGACCGGGAAGGATCGGCAGGCCGGCGGCGTCGGCGCTGGTCCACCCGATCGTCCGGAGTGCGCCGGTCGTGAGATCCCATCGGGCACCGGAGTCCGCTGACCAACTTCCGTCGGCGTTGTGGCTGGCGGCGAACAGCTCGTACAGCTTGCACGTCCCTTCCTGCAGCACCAGCACATGACTATCGCCGGTGCCACCGCCCTCGACGGGTGCGTTGGGCGGAATCGGGAATGGGCCCGGGTCGCTCTCATCCCCGTATCCAGTTGGGCGATAGATGATCGGCACGAGCGGCTGTGTGGCCGGCACGACGGCGAACGGGATGCCGTACCCCTGGTACGAGCCGAAGTCGGGGTGCAGCTTCGTACCCCCGATGGATTGGATCTTGTTGATGATCTGCGCGCTCCGCGGATGGAGCGGCGTTGACGCGATCTTCTGGTTCCATGCGTTGCTCGCCGGGAACATCGGGCAACCGCCGAGATGAGGGCCGGGCGGGGTGAGACGCTTCGCCGGCTGGCTGGCGGTGGCGCCGCCAACGATCGTGATCGACGCGGCCGTGGCGGCAGTCGCAACACACAGACCGGCTACGACGAGGGCCACGACCGGCCAGCGGCGCACCAACGATCAGCCGCCGATCTGGCTCATGGTACGCCTCGGCTTGGTGAACGAGACCTGGTTGATCTGGTGCCCCGCCCACTTCGTCCCGACTGCGCGCTGGATCTCGGCTGCCACAGCGTTGTCGTCGGCGCCCTCGCGCATCATCGTGAGCAGATTGAATTCCGTCGTGGCGAACAGGCACGTGCGGAACTGACCGTCGGCGGTGAGCCGCACCCGATCACAATCGGCGCAGAACGGCTTCGACACCGAGGGGATGACACCAACGGTGCCGCGACCGTCGAGGTAGCGCCAACGATCTGCCGGCGCCGCCCCACGTGACGTCATCTGCTCGAGCGGGAACACCTCGTGGATCGCAGCCACGATCTCGTCTTGGGTGACGACGTCGCCGTTGACCCAATGGCCGCTGGCATCGAGCGGCATGAACTCGATGAAGCGCACCTCGACGTCGTGGTCGCGGCCGAACCGGGCGAGGTCGACGATCTCGTCGTCGTTGACGTCGCGCTGCACGACCGCGTTGATCTTGACAGGCGCAAAGCCTGCTTCCTTGGCCGCCTCGATGCCGTCGAGCACACGGACCAACTCGTCGCGGCGCGTCATCTGCAGGAAGCGCTCGGCGCGCAACGTGTCGAGACTGATGTTGACGCGGTCGAGCCCGGCATCGCGCAGTTCGTGGGCGACCAATCGGAACGTGGCCCCGTTGGTGGTGAGGCCGAGGTCGGGCGCCTTGCCGGCCATCGGCGACACCGAGTGGGATGGAACTCGCAGGGCGGCGAGCTTGCCGACGAGCACCGGCAGATGAGCGCGCACGGTGGGCTCGCCACCGGTGAGCCGCAAACCGTCGACCTCGAACCGCTCGACGAAGATCCTCGCCAGGCGCTCGATCTCTTCGAAGGTCAGCACCTCGCTGCGCGGCACCCAGACCATGCCTTCTTCCGGCATGCAGTAGGTGCAGCGGAAGTTGCAGCGGTCGGTGACCGAGATTCGCAGGTCACGAATGGTGCGTCCGAAGGGATCGACCAAATCCATGCGGGTCAGGCTATCGAGACGAGCATGGTGATGACGGAGCCGCCGGGCTCGATGCCATCGCCATCAGGCACGATGGCCAGCGCGTCGGCCAAGGATGTGGCCGCCAGCTGGTGACTTCCCTGGGCCCCGACCGATCTGACGTGATAGCGGCCGTCGGGCCCGAACGCACCGACCACGCGCATGTAGTGCGTCTTCTCATCGGGCCGGCGGCGCAGCCCGTCATCGGCCACAGCGAGGATCGTGGGGCGGTCGAGGTCGGAGTGCCCCAGCATCTTGCGCAGCGCCGGGCGGGCGAAGAGCTCGAAGCTGACCATCGAGCTGACCGGATTGCCGGGGAGACCGAACACCGGCACCAGCCGGTCACCGGCCGCCAGCAGACCGAACGCGAACGGCTTGGCAGGCTTGATGGCGATCTGCATCCAGCGCATCTCGGCGATCCGCGACAGCACCGCCTTGACGACGTCGTACTCGCCCATGCTGACCCCACCACTGGTGACGATCGCGTCGTACGATCGGGCGGCGTCGCGAAGGACTTCTTCGAGTGCTGCCTCGTCGTCGCGCACCACGCCGAGATCGACTGCTTCGCAACCGGCCTCGGCAACAAGCGGCAGCAGCATCGTCTTGTTGCTCTCGCGGATCTGCCCGGGGCGCAGCGGCGAGCCGTCGTTGACCAGTTCATCACCAGTCGAGACAACAGCAACTCGAACCCTTCGGTAGACGCGCACGCGTCGCGAGTTGACACTGGCCAGCACGCCGGCGACGGCGGGCCGCACGACGGTGCCGGCAGCGAACAGCTCAGTACCAGCCGGCACGTCTTCACCGACGCCTCGAACCGACGCACCCGCCGGCAGTGCCTTGTGGATCAGCACCTGCCCGCCGTCGACCCGTTCGGTGTCTTCGACCATCACCGCGGCGTCGGAGCCACTCGGCATCGGTGCGCCGGTCATGATGCGGATCGCTTCGCCCGAACCCACCACCCGATCTGTGGATCCTCCGGCCGCGACCTCGCCGACGACTCGCAGCTGAACCGGGGCACCAACCACGTCGGCGGCACGGACCGCATAGCCATCGACAGCGGAGTTGACGAACGGGGGTACATCCTCTGCTGCGACGACACGTTCGGCCAGCACACACCCGATGGCCTCGGCAATCGACACCTCGATGACCTCGCTGACTGCGCATCGGTCGAGTACGTAGTCGCGGGCCTCGCGTTCGCTGATCACGTCCCGAACGGTACCGTTCCAACGGTGAGCAACTACACCGCGTTGCCGGCCAGCGGCCACACGGTGCGATGGACGACTTGGGACGGTGCCGACGACGAGGTCACCGAGCTTCGTTGGGAGAACGAGGGATGGACGATCAACGGCTTGGTCAGCCGCGAACGGGTGCAATACGTGCTGCGCCTGTCGGCTTCCTGGCAGGTTCGCCAGTTCTTGCTGTTCCGCGACCTCGAAGACCCCGATCTGTGGTTGGCCACCGACGGCACGGCCCGCTGGGGTGAGATGAACGGCGCCCACCGGCTCGAGTTCGACGGTTGCTACGACATCGATCTCCCGTGTTCACCATTCACGAATACGCTGCCCATCCGACGCCTGCCGCTCGAGGTCGGCGACAGCACCGAGCTTCCCGTCGTGAGGGTCGACGTCGAAACGCTCGACGCACGCCCAACGATCCATCGCTACCTGCGACTCGGAACACACCGCTGGGCGTTCGCCGAGGGCGAGGATTCTGTCGAGTTCGACGTCGACAAGCATGGGCTGCTGATCGACTACCCGGGCCAGTTCCGACGCGTCAGTTGATGCGGGAACGCAGGAAGGTGGCGAACTCGTCGCCGATCGTCGGATCGTCGAGGGCGATATCGACGACAGCGCTGAGCCAACCGAGCGGTGTGCCGGTGTCGTAACGGGCAATCGTCGAAAGCACGCCGTGGAACGGACCCTTCGCTGCCTGGGCTCGCAGTGCATCGGTGAGCTGGATCTCGCCGCCACTACCCGGCTGAACACGTTCCAGTTCGGTGAACACGTCGGGCGTCAGCACGTACCGGCCGATGATGATCAGATCGCTCGGGGCGTCGCTGACCTTTGGCTTTTCGACCATCGTGCGGATCGATATGACACCATCGTCGTCCATCTCGCCAGACGGGTCGATCACCCCGTAGGCGCTGACCTGCGCACGGGGCACGCGTTTCAGACCCACGACGCTGCCCTTCGTCGACTCGCACAACCTGGCCATCTGGTCGAGCAGCGACGAGTCACCCATCAGCTCATCGGGCAGCAACACCGCGAACGGTTCGTCGCCGACGGCGTCGGCCGCGCAGCCGACAGCGTGGCCGAGGCCGAGGGGAGCCTCTTGATAGGCGAAGGTGATACGGACGTCGCGGTGTGTGGACTCGAGCCGATCGGCCAACTCGTGGCGCGCGGTCGACCGCAACTTGGCGATCACTTCGTCGGACGGTTCGAAGTAGGCCTCGATCGCCGGCTTCTTGACGCTGGTGACGATGACGATGTGGTCGATACCGGCGCCGACGGCCTCGTCGATGATCAGTTGCAGCGCCGGGGTGTCGATGATCGGCAGAAGTTCCTTCGGAACGGCCTTCGTCGCTGGTAGAAACCGCGTTCCGAGCCCAGCCGCGGGAATTACAGCGGTGCGAACCTGCATATCGGCGATGTTAGGGCGCGCCGCTCTGCGCCGCTAGCATTAGCACTCGTACCCTTCGACTGCTAATACAACGGCGGAGCCGACATGCCTACCTACGTCTACAAGTTCATCGACACCGGCGAGACCATCGAGGTCCAGCAGGCTTTCACCGACGATGCCCTGACCCATGCGAAGCATCCGGCAACAGGAGCGAGCCTCAAGGTCAAGAAGGTCTTCACCCCGGTCGGCGTCACGTTCAAAGGCGGCGGGTTCTACAAGACCGACAGCCGCGGCGGTAAGTCGAAGTCGTCGTCGAGCACCACGTCCAGCGAGTCGTCCTCCTCGTCGAGCACGTCGAGCGACTCCGGCACCACCTCGACCACGCCGGCGACACCTGCGTCCTCCGACTCCTCGTCAAGCTCCAAGACGCCCGAGACGTCCAAGACGCCGGCCAAGTCAGCTGCCAGCAGCGACTGATCCGTCAGGTCGGCCGATACATTCGGCCTCGACTTCCCCCAATCGTCGACCGATTTGTCGAGGGAGGTCATGGTGCACTTGCTCGCCCGGATTCGCCTCACGGTGGCTCGCCATCCGTGGATCTACTGGGTCGTCGTCGCCGTGGTTGCCGGAGCCGTCGCCACGGGCACAGCGCGAGCAATGGCCGGCGTCGACGCACAGCGTCGTTCGTGGGGCCAACAGGCCACGGTCTGGGTTGCGTCGTCGGCGATCGAGCCCGGCCAACCGATCCGCTCCGATCGCCGACAGGTTCCGCGCGCCGTAGTGCCGACCGGAGCGATCGAGGTCGCTCCCGAAGGCGTGGTCGCTCGGCAACGCATAGCCACCGGCGAGATCATCACGGACCTCGATGTCGCTGCACCGGGTCCGGCTGGTCTCATTCCCGATGGATGGGTGGCCTTCGCCGTGCCCGTACCGGTCGCCCATTTGGACAGCGGCGACCATGTTCGCGTCTACGCGGCCGACCAGTTCGTTGCCGCGGGTGTCGTCGTCGATGACGGCGATTCGGAATCGATGGTGGCCATACCCGTGGAGGCCGCACCGGTCATGGCAACCGCCCTCCTGGCCGACACCGTGACGATCGCCCTCACCCCAGGCCCCTGAAAAGGTCAGCGCCAGCCGGCGGCGACGATGACCAACACCACGACGCCGAGCGCGCAGCGATAGATCACAAACGGCATGAAGCTGCGCGTGCGGATCAGGCGCAGCGTTCCCCACACCGCCGCCCAACCAGCCAGACCAGACGTCACGACACCGACGATCATCGGCACACCGAGACCACTTGGAAGGCCATCTTTGGCGAGCTTGAGCATCTTGTAGGCGATGGCGCCCGCCGTCACCGGAACGGCCATCAAGAAGCTGGCCCGCGCGGCAGAGTCGCGAGTGAAACCGAGGAACCTCCCCGCCGTGATGGTGATGCCCGACCGCGACGTGCCCGGGTTGAGCGACAACACCTGAGCCGCACCGATCTTGATGGCGTCACCGCGGCGGTAGTCGGTGAGGTTGCGGTGCCCGGCGCGACGATCGGTGACGCCGAGCAACACGCCGAACACGATCAAGGAAACCGCGATGATCCACGGCTTGCCCAGCTTGTCGTCGATGGTCTTCTCGAACAGTGCTCCGACGATCGCCGCGGGGATCGACGACAACACCAACAGCCACGCCAGTTGGCCCTCGGGGCTCGCTGGCCGCTCACGCCGCACGACCAATCTGATTCCCTCGCGCACATAGACCACGAGGTCTCGACGGAAGTAACCGACGACGGCCACGAGAGTGCCGATGTGCAGGGCGACGTCGAAGGCCTTTTCGATGGCCGTGTTGTCGAAGTCGTGCCAGTTGAACAACCACGGCACGAGCAGCAGATGGCCGCTCGAAGAGATGGGCAGAAACTCCGACAGGCCCTGCACGAGGCCAAGGATGATGGCGTGGATGATTGGCACGGGGCCCTGTTCTAGTGGTTGGTGGTGCTTGGGAGGACTCGCGCCGACCAGGGACGAGGTTTGTCCCAGTGGTGCCCGGCCGGGCGGCCGTCGCGAAGCTTGGCGACGAAGTCGAGCGGGCCGTCGAAATCAGGCATCTCGACGTAGGCCGCGCCGATGGCGTCGGGGACGTGAGCATCGCTGCCGGCGCCCGCGGCCAAGTCATGAGCGGCAGCCGTTGCCGCTGCACGAGCGTTGAGGCTGCGCAGCGAGGTCTTGGCGTTGATCACCTCGATGGCATCGACGAGCCCTTCGTCGATGAGCGAGTCGAGCGCCGACTCGGTGAGGTTGCCGCGCATCGGGTCGTACGGATGCGGGATGTAGACGAGCCCGCCTTGCTGCCGGATCGCACGGGCCGCGTCGGCGGGGTGTGTGCCAACGGCAATGCGTTCGTCGAGGAACAACCCGATGATCTCACCGGCGTGGGTGCGCAACTCCTCGCCGACGATCACCCGACACGGGAGACAACCCACCAGATCGACGGCACCTTTGATCGCGTTGTGGTCGGTGATGCACAGCACGTCGATGCCGGCTTCGGTCACCGCCGCAGCGAGCTCGTCGGGTGTTGTGGTCGAGTCGCCGCTCCACATCGTGTGGCTGTGCATGTCGACACGCACCCAACCTGACGGCAATGGATCGCCGAGATGAGGATGGCGTGCCAGGGCAGCGGGGAGCGGAGCGCGCACGAGTCGCAACGGTACAGGCCTAGGCTCGCCCACGTGCGTTGGCGACTGCGCCGCAGGCGGTTCATGCTCATCACCGGTGGGGCCGGGTTCCTCGGGCGACATCTGGTGATGGCCTCGGAGGCCGACGAGTGGGAGCTGTTCGCCCCGCCCCGCACGATGATCGACGTTCGCCAACGTGACCGTGTGATCGAAGAGATCCGAAGCTGGCGCCCCACTACCATCGTGCATCTGGCTGTGCACAAAGGCGATCGGCAGACCACCGTCGAGGGCAGCCGCAACGTCGCCGAGGCGGCCACTGCCTGCGGCGCCCATCTCGTGCACGTCAGCAGTGACGCGATCTTTCCCGGCCGATCAGAGCCGTATCGGGAGAACGACAAGCCCTCCCCGATCACCGAGTACGGGTTGATGAAGCTCGATGCCGAACGGGCCGTTGCCGCCGAATGCCAGAACGCAGTGACCGTCCGCACATCGTTGCTCTACGGCACGACCTGGCCGGCAGTGATCCAGACCGACGTCGAGCGGGCGATCAACGGCCGCTCGATGATGAAGTTCTTCACCGACGAGTTCCGCTGTCCGGCGCACGCAGCCGATGTCGCCGCGGCGTTGAGCGCGCTGGCGAGACAACCCGAGATCCGCGGGCCATTGAACGTCGCCGGACCTGAAGCCGTCAGCCGCGCCGAGTTGGCCGCAACCTTTGCGCGGTGGATGCGGCTCGACCCGCGCTTCTTGAAGACCACGACCGCCGGATTCGCGGGAATGGTGCGACCGGCACGGGTGGTCCTCGACTGCTCGCTGGCAGCGACACATGGTTTGCGCTGTCGCAGCCTCGACGAGGCGCTGCCGTTCAGCGTCAGCCGTTAGGAACCGCTCATCGTCACGTCGCGGATGACCAGGCTGACGCCCGCGGCGCGCATCGGCAACCAGTCGATGTCGTTGCCGACCTCGACCACGTCGAGCAGCATGCGCTGCAGCGTCGAGGCGATCGTGAACTCGCGGATCGGGCCGCCGAGCTTCCCGTTGGCGATCGACAGGCCCGATGCGCCGGCCGAGAAATCGCCGCTGATGGCGTTCACGCCGGAATGCAGCCCACTGACGGACTGGATCAACACGCCGTCATCGATATCGGCGATGAGTGCATCCTGATCACGCCGGCCCGGCAGCAGCTGCAACGCCAGGCAACCGACCCCAGGAGTCCCCTTGAACCCGCCGCGGATGGCATTGCCGGTGCTCTTCGCGCCGACACGCCGGGCCGAGTAGGACGAGTGGACGAACTGCTGCAGCACACCGCCGTCGATCAGCACGTTGCGCCGCGCCGCCAAGCCCTCACCATCGAGATCGGTTGCCGTGTAGGCCTTCGAATTCGTCGGGTCGTCGACGAGCGTGACGATCGCGCTGGCGACGTTTTCACCGAGTCGGTCCATGAAGAGGCTGCGGCCCTTGGCGACGCTCTCGCCGTTGAGCGTGCTGGAGATGATGCCGAGGAAGCTCGCCGTCACGTACGGGTCGAGCACCACCGTCGTGCGCTTGGTTGACGGCTTCGTGGCGCCGAGCAGACGCGTCGCCCGATCGCTGGCCTCGCGTGCCGCCTTGGCGAGGTCGAACTCGGCGGGCGATCGACCGACGCTGAAGCCGAAACCGGTCTGCGTCTCGTCGCCGTCGTCGGCCAACGTGCTGACGACGACGTAGCACCCGTTCTCTCGACCAGTACGGCGAATGCCGGTTGTGGTGGCAACCGCTGACTCGGAGGCAGCGTCGGCATAGTTCGCGTCGTCGACACGGATTCGCGGATCCACGGCGAGCGTCAACCGCTCGAGCTCTTTGGCGAGGGCGATCTTCTCGTCGGTGGGAAAGTCGGCGAGAGCATCGCTCCACAGGTCTTGCTCGATCACTTCGACGCCGTCGGGCTCGGCGAGGCCGGCCCATTCGTCGGGAGTGCCGAACTGGACGTTGTCGCGAGCTTCGGCCAAGACCTCGGTGACCGCTGACTCGTCGAGCACGCCGGCATAGGCGAAACCCGTGCGGCCCTCGCGGATCACCCGGATGCCCACGCCTTCGGTCTGGGCGGCGACGAAGTGCTCGACCTCACCCTCGTAGATGCGGATGTCGGTTTCCGAATCACGGGAGACGAACGCTTCGATGTGTTCACCAGGCTGCGCCAAGGACACGACCCGATCGGCGATGGCCTGGAGCTCGTCGACGCCGCTCATGCTGCCGTACCGCCGATCGTCAGCGCCTTCACCCGCAGGGTGGGCTGGCCATCGCCCACGGGCACACCTTGGCCGTCTTTGCCACACGTGCCCGGGTTGCCCATCGCGAAGTCGTTGCCCAGCAGGTCGATGTCGCGGAGCACCTGGGGACCGTTGCCCAACAGGTTGCCTTCGCGCAGCGGCTCGGTGATCTCACCATTTTCGATCAGGTACGCCTCGGTCATGCCGAAGACGAAATCACCGGTGGCCGTGTTGACACTCCCACCGCCGAGCTTGGCGACGTACACGCCGTGATCGGTGCCGCGGACGATGTCGTCTGGCTCCTCCGCCCCGTTCAACACGTAGGTGTTGGTCATCCGCACCATCGGCAGATGCATGTAGCTCTGGCGCCGACCGTTTCCGGACTGCTTGCGGCCTTCCTTGCGGGCCCGCAGGTAGTCCCACATGTAGTCGGTGAGCACACCGTCCTCGATCAGGACGTTGTACTGACTCGGGTGGCCCTCGTCGTCGATGCCGATCGCGCCCCACTCGCCACTCATCGTTCCGTCGTCGACCAGAGTGACGAGCGGTGAGGCGACGAGCTCGCCCTGCTTGCCGCGGTAGACGCTGCCGCCCTTGGCAATCAGGTCGGCCTCCAATCCGTGGCCACATGCTTCGTGGAACAACACTCCGCCGCTGCCTCGCTTGATCACCACCGGCATCGTGCCGCTGGGTGCCGGGCGTGCCCCGAGCTTCACCAACGCCTGCCGTGCGGCGTCGCGAGCGAGCTCTTCGACGTCGATGCGATCGAACATCTCGAACCCGAACGTATGGCCGGCACTCTGGAAACCTGTCTGCATGCCGGCGTCACCGTTGGCTACAACGCTGATCCGAACGTTCTGGCGGACCTGTTCGTCGGAGGCCAGCAGGCCGTGAGTGTTGGCGATCATGATCCGCTTGCGACTGTCGGCGTAACCGGCGCTGACCTGAACGATGGCCGACCCGCTCGCTCGCGCCGCGTCGTCGATCCTGCGCAGCAGCGCCACCTTCTCGGTCTTCGACACCTCGTCGGCATATCGATCAACCGGGCTCACGCGGTGTTCGGGCTGGCGCGTGAGAGCAACCGTGTGCTCGCCGCCCGTGCCCTGGCTTGCGGCGACGGCCGCAGCCTCGGCCGCGGCGCGCAAACCGGTCTCGGTGAGGTCTGCCGTGTGGGCGAAGCCGGTGGTGTCGCCCTTGACGACGCGGATGCCGGCGCCACGGTCGCGGCCGCTGGTGACCTGCTCGATGCGGCCGTCGTCGAGGGCCGCCATCGTGGAGCGTTTGTCCTCGATGAACACCTCCGCGAATTCGCCGCCCGTGCGCATCGCTGCCCCGAGCACGCGCTCGAGCACATCGGACTCGACTACATCATGTCCGGCCATCGTTGCTCCCCATCGTTCCGGCAATCATCTCGGGCGAGCCTACCGACAAGGTCGTCGAGTCCAGCCGCAGCCCAAAG
>DATAJN010000491.1:0-3322 GCA_036262105.1 Ilumatobacteraceae bacterium | reverse complement strand
TTGCTCGAGTACATCGTCTCGTTCCGGTCGACGCCTGCGAGCGGGGTGCGACGTCTGCCCGTGCCCGCACTGCTCGCTCACCGGCTCTGGGCCGTCGCCGACCACCCCCGTGTCGACAGGTTGCTCGGCAGACCCGACGTCGTTCACGGCACCAACTACGTCGTGCCGCCGTGTCGCGCCCCGCAAGTGGTCTCCGTCTACGACTGCTGGTTTCTGCGCCATCCTGGACGTGCCGGGGCCGACGTCCATCGCGCCGGCCGGATCCTGCGCCGGGCGATCGGCCGAGGTGCAACCGTTCATGCCAGCTCTGCTTCGACGGCAGCCGATATGAACGAGTTGTTTCCCGGGTGCTCGGTCGCGACGATCCCACTCGCCGCGCTGCCGATGCCCGAGCCGTCGTCGACTCCACCGATCCCGGCACTCGTCGGCCGGCCGTACATCGCCGCAATCGGAACCCTGGAGCGTCGCAAGAACCTGCCCAGGCTCATCGAGGCGTTCGGCTCACTGGTGGACGAGGCCGCTGAGATCCTCCTCGTTCTGGCGGGCAGCGATGGTGACGACCGCCCGGCGATCAACGCGGCCATCGACAAGCTCGACCCTGCTGCGGCAAGGCGCGTGGTGATGACCGGCCGTGTCGACGAGGAGGCGCGGTCGTGGCTGATTCGCAACGCCGCCGTGTTGGCCTATCCGTCACTCGACGAGGGTTTCGGCTTCCCGTTGCTCGACGCCATGCAGATCGGCGTGCCGATCGTGGCCAGCAACCGCGGCAGCATCCCCGAGGTCTGCGGGGCGGCCGGCCTGCTCAGTGACGCCGAAGATGCTGGCGCGCTGGCGACCAACCTCGCCATGGCCACGTTCGACTCCGCCGTGCGCACCCGTCTCGTTGTCGCCGGCACGGCGCAGCTGGCCACGTTCTCGTGGCAGCGGTGCGCAGCCGATCTTGCCGCGCTCTACCGTCGCCTTGCCGCGGAGGGGCCGAAGTGATCGCAGTGCTGTGCGGAGGTGTGGGCGCAGCCCGCTTCCTCGTCGCCCTGGCACGGGTTCTCGACCCGTCGATCACTGTCGGCATCGTCAACACCGGCGACGACACCGTGTTGCACGGCCTCAGCATCTCGCCCGATCTCGACACCGTCACCTACACGCTCGCCGATGCGATCGACCCGGATCGAGGCTGGGGTCTCGCCGATGAGTCGTGGCATGCAATGGAAGCGCTCCAGCGCTACGCCGCTGTGAGGCCGGAGGGTTCGTCGTCCGCGCCGACCTGGTTCAACCTGGGTGATCGCGACCTGGCTACGCACTTCTACCGCACGGCCAGACTGCACGAGGGCGCCACGCTGGCCGAGGTGACCGTCGAGATCTGCGCTGCGTGGGGCATCGCCCAACGGTTGATCCCCATGAGCAATCAGACGGTGTCGACCGTTGTCACGCTGGCTCACGGCGGCGACGTGTCGTTCCAGGAATACTTCGTCAAGCTGCGTCACGGCGTTGCCGTGCAGGCTGTGCGATTCGAGGGTGTCGAAACTGCCGAGCTGACGCCAGGGCTCGACGACGTGCTGACAACGGCGGAATGTGTGCTCATCGCTCCATCGAACCCGATCGTGTCGATCGGTCCGATCCGTGCCCTCCCCTTGGTCGACCTCGCCCTGGGTGCCCGACGATCGTCGGTCGTTGCAGTTTCCCCGATCGTCGGAGGCGTAGCGTTGAAGGGCCCGGCCGACCGGATGATGGCCGAGCTCGGGCACGAATCATCCGTCATCGGCGTTGCCCGTCTCTATGCACCGATCGCCGGCACGTTGGTGATCGACCCCGTCGACGCACATCACGCCGCTGCGGTCGAAGCAGAGGGAATGCGTGCCGTGATCACTCCGTCGGTCATGAGCAACCCGGAGATCGGGGCGGAACTGGCCCGGGTTGCGTTGCAGGCGGCCTCAGCCCAATGATCAGTTCAGTGATCGCAAACCGACACCCAGGTCGGTCCACGGAGCCCAAGCAAGGTGGATGCGCGCTCGCGTCGGCGACACCGCGAACCTGGCGATGTCGTTGGTTCGCCGCGGGGCGTTGATCGGCGAGGCTGCGCCGGGGCCGGCCATCAGTGTCCACAGATCACGGATCGATGTGCTGACCCCGGTGCCGATGTTGACGACCAGACCACCTCCGCGCTCAGCAGCTCGAACGAGCGCGTCGACGGCATCGTCGACGTACAGGAAGTCGCGGGTCTGACGTCCGTCGCCATGGATCTGCGGACTCGTGCCCGTGTGCAGGGCATGGGCGAACGCACCCACCACACCTCCGTCGGGGCGCTGGCGGGATCCATAGACGTTGCTCATGGCCAACGCCGTGAACTCGACGGAGTGATCGGATCGGTACAGGTTGAGAAGATCGACGACCGCCTTGGCCATGATCCCGCCGAGGCCAACCGGGTTCCACGCGTGGCCCTCCTTGATCGGCAGGTCGCGAAGTGACACGTCGCCGTACAGGGATGCGGCGGGTAGCGCGGTGACCACCTTCGAGCCCTGCGGTCTGACAGCTTCGAGCACCGCCAAGACGCTCTCGATGCCGCGGCCGGCGGCAACCGCATCGCTGCGACCGGGCGGCATCCACGCCAGGTGATAGACGACGTCGGGGGCGCGCATGGCCGTGAGCGCGGCAAACTCGTTGGCGAGCACGTCGAGGGTGTGGATCTTCAAGGCACCGCCCGACGCTCGGGCATCGGCGAGGTTGGCCAACGATCCGCTCGACAGATCATCGACCACATCGACAGCGTGATCTTCGGCGATCAACCGATCAACCAGGTGGGAACCGAGGAACCCGGCGCCGCCGATGACCAGTACGTTCACGTTTGGTCGGCAGGAGGGCGGGACTCGCCCGACACGACCTCGCCGGCGTCGACTCGACCGTACAGGCCGAGCACGCTGTCGGTGACGCTGGCGTCCTCGCCGATCTTGCCCATGACCACCGAGTTTGCCACCAGCGCGCCCGGCCCGACGACGGCGCCGGACAGAACGACCGAATTGGTGACGGTGGCATGAGCCGCAACCGTGGCGTCCTTGGCGATGATGCTGCCGTCGATGGTCGCCGTCGAGTCGACGTGGGCGGCATGATGAATCGCGACACAGTCATGGTCGAGGCGAGTGCCGTCGAGCAGGTCGAGATTGGCTCGCCGGTACAGGAGCGGGCTCCCGGCGTCGATCCAGTAGTCGTCGGTCACCATCGCGAACAGCCTGCCGTCGGCAGCCACCTCGGGAAAGATGACGCGCTCGATCGAAACCTTGCGGTCGGGCGGTATGCGCTGCAGCACGGAGGGCTCGAGCACATACGTGCC
>DATAJN010000490.1:0-4523 GCA_036262105.1 Ilumatobacteraceae bacterium | reverse complement strand
GGGTGCGGCAACTACGGTGCCGGTGAACTGCTTGGAGAGATCAGGCGCACTGCCGTTGGTGACCGTGATCGTGAAGTCGTACCCACCTGCCACCGTCGGCGTGCCAGTGATCGCACCAGTCGTGCCGTTCAGCGCCAGGCCCGCCGGTAGGAACCCGGCCGTGATCGAGTACGTCGGGGCGGGGGTACCCGATGCGTTGACGCCATCGGTGTACAAGACGCCAACCCGCATGGTGCCGAGCAACAGGTCGGTCCACGCGGGCGGCACAGCAACATTGCCGGTGAACTGCTTGACGAGATCGGGAGCGATGTTATTGGCGGCGCTGATCGTGAAGTCATACGCGGCGCCTGCTGCCGTTGGTGTGCCGGTGATCGCACCGGTCGCCGTGTTCAACGACAACCCAGAGGGCAATGCACCCGCACTGACGGAGTATGTCGGCGCCGGGTTGCCCGACGCTCTGACGCCATCGGAGTACGCCACGTTGAACTGAATGGCCCCAAGCGTCTGATCCGTCCATGTCGGCGACGCGGTGACCGTGCCGGAGAAGGCCTGGGTGACAGCCGACCCGACGCCGTTGCCGGCCGAGATCGTGAAGCTGTAGACCCCGTTGGTGGTCGGTGTGCCGTTGATCACGCCGGTAGTGGTGTTCAGCGTCAAACCCCCGGGAAGCCCGCCGGCACTGATGGAATACGTTGGCGCAGGTGTCCCGGATGCAGCGACGCCGTCGTTGACAGCGAGACCGACTTGGAACGCAGCGACGATCGTGTTGTCGGTCCAGATGGGTGCGGCAACTACGGTGCCGGTGAACTGCTTGGAGAGATCAGGCGCACTGCCGTTGGTGACCGTGATCGTGAAGTTGTAGGCGGCGGCAGTCGTCGGTGTGCCGGTGACTGCCCCGGTCACGGTGTCGAGGAACAATCCATCCGGCAGCAGGCCAGCGGTGACCGAATATGTCGGCACCGGGTAACCGGATGCATGCACACCATCGGAGTACGTCGTGTTGACCTGAAAGCCGCCCAACGCGACGTCTGTCCAAACGGGCGAGGAGGTCGCTTCGAAGCGCACCGACCCAGCCTCGAGGAGTACGGCTGGGGGGATGGCGCCGTCGTTGACGTCGGCAACGACGATTCGAATGCTGACCGGAGTCCGGTTCGTGTTCTGGGTGGTGACATCCACCACGCACGTCAACGGAATTGTCAGAAATCGAACGGTCCACTGGGGGTTTTGCGCGGCGTAGGCGAACTTCTGGTTCGGCGCCACAGTTGCCAGCGCGGCCGCCCGGTTCGCAGCCGCATTGCCCTGCGGGGCGACGATTCCGGCCGTACTCATCGTCAGGTAGGCGCCGCTCGCCGGCACCGCTGCGCAGTTGCTTGCTGGGGACTCGCCGTTGACGAACAGAGCAAATCCGTCAGGGTAGGAGAACACGTCGCCGTTCCAGGGAGGGCCGTAGGAGCCCTGTTCCGTGATCATCAGCGAGTAGTTGAACTTGATGAAGTTGTCACTCGGAACGACCGAGAAGGCGAGATCAGTGGCGTTGTGGATGCACGAGGAGGCGCCCCCATTGCAGAGCCCGGGCTGGGTGACGAGCAGATTTCCGAGTGCCAGGTCGGGTCGATCGGTGGAAACGTGGTCCACATGCGTGCCGGTGGCAAAGCTGGCTGCGTCGGCGTTTGCAGTGATGAGCAAGCCACTAGCGAGCCCGACGTCGGTCGTGCCGTTCGAAAAGGTGCCGTATGAACGGAGCCGCTGATCGCCTGCAGCGAACGACGAAGAACCATCGATGGTTACCGCTCCGCTCAGCGTCTCGCCCGGCGCGAGCAGCGTGGTCGCCAACGTCGACGGCGTCGTGGTGCCGTCGCCATTGACGATGGCGATGGTTGCAGCCGCGGCGTGAACGGAAGTCGGAACCTCGAGCACGGCCACCGTTCCACCGACGACCAGCACGGCAAGGCCCGCACGACTTGTCACACGGGCAGGCGCGCGAAGTGCACGCCAGAAAAGGGCACGGTCAGTCCGAAACATGCAATCTCCAAGATCAGTACGGTGATCGTCAGAGAGCGTGCCGAAAGGGCGTTCGTCGGTCAGACACTCCATGTGTCGGCACATTTGCCGAAACCTTGAGAGGTGCTTGTGAGACATCTGACGTTCACGGCCAGTCGGGTCACGGCGAGCCAAGTCGACGACGACTGCGAGACGCGCCGGTCACTGAATCCCTGAACGACAAGAGCCCCTGCTGAACAGGGGCTTTACCGTGGGCGAGGGGGGACTTGAACCCCCACATCCTTTCGAATACTAGCACCTGAAGCTAGCGCGTCTGCCATTTCGCCACTCGCCCGAGTAGACGTCCAACGCTAGCAATCCCCACCCTCACCCCCAACACCGATTGCATGGGCGCGCAAGCGGAACAACCAGTTCCGAAGCGTCGCCCAAGCAAGTCCGATGGGCGAGGCGGTGGAAGCGCCAGTTCTGGAGTCGCGCCCATGCGGGTGGGTGGCGGCGCAGTGAGGCTGGCAGCGTGGACTCGGCGAGCGAACGCGAAGACCTGCTCGACGGCACTACCCTTTCGCCACGTTATGGGATTGCAATCGTTCGAGCGGTCGCTAGAGCGTATGGTCGAGGGCGTGTTCTCACGTGGTTCTCATTCCAGCATTCGTCCGGTCGAGCTCGGCCGGCGGTTGTTACGCGAAATGGACGACAACCGCAGCGTCGACGTCAAGGGGCGTCGCATCGTGCCGAACGACTTCAGCTTCCAGCTGAGTGCCAAGGACCACGCCGGGTTCGCCGATATCGACGAGGCGCTGAACAACGAGTTGTGCGAAACGGCTCGCGAGTATGCCCGCGCCGAGGGCTTCCACTTCTTGGGAGCGGTGAAGGTGACGATGACCGTCGACAACAGCCTCAAGCCCGGCCGATTCACGGTCTCGTCGCGCCTTCGTGAGGTCAGCGGTGGTGGTCTGGCTTCGCTGATCCTGCCGTCCGGCGAGCGAGTCACGCTCAGCGACCGCGTGGTGACCATCGGGCGACTGCCCGACTGCACCATCGCCCTGCCCGACGCCAACGTCAGCCGCAAGCACACCGAGATCCACCCCAGCGGCCAGGCGTTCGTCATTCTCGACCTCGGGTCCACGAACGGTACAAAGGTCAACGGCATCCGCATCGAGGGTGAGAGGACGCTCGCCGACGGCGACATCGTGAGCGTGGGGAGCACGCACCTGCGCTTCGAGGCGTCGTGATCTCAGCTGCAACCGAGCCGCTCCTGGGCGTTCTCAAGTACGTACTGCTGGCGCTGCTCTACCTGTTCTTTGCCCGGGTGTTGTGGGCCGTGTGGAGCGAGGTCCGCGGGCCTCGTGGCGGTGTCGCTGTTACCCAGCCCGCACGCGGTCGCCCGTCGCCCAGCGACCCGACAGTTGCTGCGCCGGTGCCCGACGCCGCGTCGATCAGTCAGAGCAGGCGAGCTATTCGTGCGCCGCGAGGCAAGCGAGGCACTGTGGGCAGGTTCGTGATCACGGAACCGAAATCGGCTCGCGGGTCAGCATTCGCCATCAACGAGGAGCTCACCATCGGTCGCGCCGCGACCTGCACGATCGGAATGCCCGACGATTCATTCGTATCGCAACTGCACGCCCGCGTGTACCGCGACGCCGGGTTGGCGATGATCGAAGACCTCGGTTCGACCAACGGCACCTACGTGAACGGCAAGCGCCTGACGAAACCGGAGCAAGTCACAAAGGGCGACCGTGTGCAGATCGGCAGCACAGTGTTCGAGGTCGAGTGATGAGCGATCACGTCGCGTTCACCGATCAACCCGCGGTCCGCTGGGGTGCTGCCACGGATGCCGGTTTGGTGCGCGGCGGGAACGAAGACGCGTTCGTCTGTGAGCCGATGGTTTTCGGCGTTGCCGACGGGATGGGTGGCCACCAGGCGGGTGAAGTCGCCAGTTCGATCGCGGCGCGCATCATCCGCGATCGCTTGAGCGCCGGCGCCAGCAACGTCGGAGTTGTCGTTGCCTCGGTCGTCGAAGCGAACGCTTCGATCTACCAGGCTGCTCACGCCAGCGTCGACCACCGAGGGATGGGCACCACGTTGACTGCGCTGGTGGTTCTGCGTGCCGACGAATCCAACGTCGCTCGATTCGCACTCGTCAACGTGGGTGACTCGCGCACGTACCTCCTGCGCAACAACGTGCTCCATCGGGCAACGGTCGACCACAGCTACGTGCAGGAGTTGGTCAACACCGGCCACATCAGTGAAGACGAGGCGCGCACGCACCCGCGCCGCAACATCGTCACTCGCGCCCTCGGCATCGAGCCCACGGTACGAGTCGACACGTGGCTGGTGCCGATGGTCCACGGCGATCGGTTCATCCTCTGCAGCGATGGACTGGTCGACGAAGTGCACGACGACGACATCGCCGAGATCGCTCTCGCTTCAACCGACCCGCAGGTCGTTGCCAACCAACTCGTCGCCAAGGCCAACGCCAACGGCGGGCGCGACAACACCACGGTCGTGGTGGTCGACGTGTT
>DATAJN010000489.1:0-7106 GCA_036262105.1 Ilumatobacteraceae bacterium | reverse complement strand
CGCCAGTACCGCTCGAGTGGGCGGGTGGTCCATACGGCGGCGGAGCCGGCTCGAGAGAAGAGCTTGTCGATCGAGAACAGCACGCGTTGCACGGCGCGCACCTGGTTGCGCCGGAACTCGAGCCGATCGGTGATCGTGATGCGATCTCCCTCGCGGACCCGTTCGAGCCAGGCGTTGATCATGGTGTCGACGTGGACGATGCCGGCGGCGAGATCGGACTCTGCTTCGGCGAGCGCTTCTTGCTGGAAGGGGTCGGTCTTGCCGACGACGCCGAGCGTTGAGATGCGGGTGGCGAGATAGTCGCGGTAGGCGTCGATGGCGCCGCGGGCGATGCCGAAGGTGGCTGACGCGATGGCAGCAGAGAAGACGCAGCCGAACGGGAGCTGATACAGAGGCGTGTCGGCCCGCCGCTGGCCGTACTCGCCGTCGGCGAGGGCGAAGTGGCTGATGGTGCGGTAGTCGGGCACGAACGCGTCGGAGATGCGGATGTTCTTGCTGCCCGTGCCGCCGAGGCCCATCACGTTCCACGAGTTCTCCACGATCTCGTAGTCGATGCGGGGGAGCACGAAGTGGCGGACATCGGGGAAGCCTTCGATGTCGCCGTTGGCGTCGGTGACCATGCCGCCGAGGATGATCCAGTCGCAGTGGTCGGTGCCGGTCGAGTACTGCCACTCTCCGGAGAACAGGAAGCCGCCGTCGACTGGCTTGGCGCGACCTTGCGGCGCGTACGGCGACGCGACCCAGGTATCGGGGTCGGTGCCGTAGATCTCGTCCTGCAACTTCGGGTCGGCGAGGGCGAGCTCCCACGGATGGACGCCGACGACCCCAGCGATCCAACCTGCCGACGGGTTGTATTGGGCGACAGCGCGGACCCACTCGAAGAAGTCGCTCGGATCGGCCTCGAATCCGCCGTAGCTGGCAGCTTGCAACAGGCGAATGCCACCCGACTCGCGCAGGACGATCGCGGCCTTGTCGGTCAGCTGGCCGGCTTCGTCGCTGAGCGTGTGCTCCTCGCGAAGGAGGTCGGCGGCCTCGTGGATGCGGGCAACTGCGTCGTGCATTACTATTCCTCTCGTTGCTGTAGTGATCACTCCAATAACGTGACATACAACACGCATTCGACGCGACTGTCAAGTGTCGAGTTCGTGATGCCGCGAACCCCTTGACGGATCGACAATTCCACGTTACTGTAGCGATCACTCCAGGAACGGCCTGCGGATCGAAAGGACACATGATCAATTCATTCGCCTACATCGGTTTCACTTCTCCATCAGCGGAGGAGTGGCGCAGCTTCGGACCCGACGTGCTCGGTGCCCAACTCGCCGACCACGACGACGACGGCGCCGTCGCCTTGCGCATCGATGACCACGCCGCACGAATCGTCATCCATCCCGGTGGAACAAACGACGTGGCCTACGTCGGATGGGACTGCGGCGACGCCGACGGGCTGGCCGCCGCCGTCGCCAAGGTCGAGTCCGCCGGATACCCCGTGGCGCACGACGATCGCGTCGCAGCCGTGCGGAAGGTGGAGGCGCTCGCAACGTTCACCGATCCGTGGGGCTTCCGTCACGAGCTCACACATGGTCTGGCCAATGCCGGAGCGTTCGCGCCGGGCCGGCCGATGTCCGGTTTCGTCACCGGCGACCAGGGCCTCGGTCACATCGTGTTCCTGCTCCCCGACCTCGACGACGGACTGCGTTTCTACATCGACGTCCTCGGGTTCCGGCTCTCCGATCACATCGAGATGGGGCTCAGTCTGCGCTTCCTGCACTGCAATCCTCGGCACCACACCGTTGCCCTGGCCACCGTGCCCGGCATGGTTGGCGTTCACCACCTGATGCTCGAGGTGAACGACGTCGACGACGTCGGTCGCACCCTCGACCTCGTCAACGCACACGCGATACCGGTGGCGATGGGTCTCGGACGGCACACCAACGACTTCATGACGTCGTTCTACGTCCGCACCCCCAGTGGATTCGAGATCGAGTACGGGGCCGGTGGCCGCGTCATCGATGACGACAACTGGGAGATCGAGACCTACGACGCGATGAGCATCTGGGGTCACAGGCCGCCGGGCGACCCATTGTTCCCCGGCGTGCTGCATCCCTTCGCGCCGGCAGGGGCGTCCTCATGAGCACCACCACCATCACCACCCGCGATGTCCCCGTCGGCGACGTCACCTTCCGGCTGCTCGAGTCGGGACCGGTCGATGCGCCAACGATCCTGTGGCTGCACGGCTCCGGCCCGGGAGCGAACGGACAGACCAACTGGGAATGGCTGCTCTGCGAACTCGGCGACGAGTTCCACAACCTCGCCCCAGACCTCGTCGGCTTCGGCGAATCAACTCACCCGAACCCACCACCCCAAGGCCTCAAGGCGTTCACCGAACTTCGTGCCCGCACCCTCATCGCGCTCCTCGACGAGCTCGGCATCGACAACGTCACACTGGTCGGCAACTCGATGGGGGGCATCGTGTCGCTCGTCCTCACCCAGATGGCGCCGCAGCGTGTCGAACGCCTGGTGCTCATGGGCGGTGGCGGCGCTCCGGTAGGTCTCACCCCGGAACTGCTGAAGCTGATCACGTTCTACGAGAACCCGACCACCGAGGCCATGGCCGACCTGTTGACGTGCTTCGTGAACGATCCGTCGTTCTTCGGCGACGACCTCCACAAGATCGCCGCCTCACGAATGCCACTCGCGTCGCGACCCGAGGTCGAGCGTTCGCATCGGGCAACGTTCTCGCCGGGCGAGCCCCTCGCCTTCACGCCCGACATCCTGGCCACGATCACGCAACCCACCCTCGTGGTCCATGGCGAAGGCGACCGCCTCATCCCGATCGCTGCCGGCGAGTACTTCGCCCAACACCTGCCGAACGTTCGCTTCGAACGGTTCGCCGATACCGGGCACTGGCTGATGATCGAACAGCCGCAGCGGTTCGCCGATCTGCTGCGGGAGTTCATGCACGAATCGAGCCGTTAACGGCTCGCGGACGATGACGGCGCCATGAGCCCGAGCACCTCCGCCTATCGTCAGAGCCAACGGCCGCCGCCGGAACGGAGCACTGCGATGACCACCCCACGCAAACGACGCGCCAACGGCGAAGAATCGCGACGCAAGATCATCGACGCCGCCACCGAGATCGCAGGAGAGCGCGGCTACGAAGGCACATCGATCTCGCTCGTCAGCGAACGCTCCGGACTCCCCGCGAGCTCCATCTATTGGCACTTCGCCGACAAGGACGCCCTGATCGCTGCGGTCATCCGCGACAGCTTCGACCGGTGGCGTTCGTTGATGTCGGTCGAACTCGATCGGGACGATGCGACCGATCCGCAGACACGGCTCACTGCTTCGATGCGACAGAACGGCAGAGCCGTGATCGAGGCTCCCGACTTCCTGCGCCTCGGGCTGATGCTCACCCTCGAACGACGCCCGAAGGAGCCGGTTGCACGAACGCTCTTCCTCGGCATCCGCGAGGAAGCCCGCGCTGCTGCCCAGGCCTCGTACCAACGGATCTTCGGCGACGCCCTCACCGAGTCCGACACGGCGACCCTCGCGTTGATGGCGATGGCCGCAACCGACGGCCTGTTCATCGCCCGCGAAGTGGACGGTGATGCACTCGACATGGACGTCGCCTTCGAACTCATCGGCGTCGCCCTCAGCGCCGTGGCAGAGCACCTGCGAGCACGAAACACCCTCAGACCGCGGCGTCGTCCACCACGGCCGAAGAACTGATCTCGACATGGCAGGCCGTCTCCGGAGTCGTCCTTGAGGCCGTCGATAGCCTGAGTCGATACGTCTCTCCGCGTCGAGCGCCATCCGCCGGTCACTGATCGACCAGTTGCCCGTCGAGCATCGCTCGCCGGAGGGAACCGCCTTCCGACGACGAGTGGTCGTGGTCGTCACTGCCGGGTGTGGCGCCGCCGCGCTCGCCTGGGGTTTGCGGACAGACCCGGGAAGCGGGGAGTTCTACCTCAGCACGTTTGCGCTCGCCGCGATCTGGGTGGTTGGTGGCTTGCTCGCCGGCCCGGTGCACCTCGGCTGGACGCTGCACGACGGTCGACTTCGCCGCCCCGTTCTCGAACCGATCATCGCCGGCGCGTCCCTCGCCGCAATCTTCGTTGCCGGCGCGTTGGTCGTGCGCCACATCGCCGTGCTCGCCGATCGGGTCGACGGCATTCTCGCGTACGCCCGCAACGGTTCCTGGCCGCTCGTCCTCACGCTGACCGTCGCCAACGGGCTTGCCGAGGAGGTGTTCTTCCGCGGCGCCGTTCAGCCCGCATTGCCGGAAAGCATGCGGCTGCCGGGAACGGTGATGATCTACGCCGTCATCACGATGGCAACAGGCAACATCATGCTTGGCGCGGCGTCGGTGATCTTGGGAGCGCTGGTCGGCCTGCAACGTCGGTCCAGCGACGGCATTCTTGCGCCGGTGCTGACCCATGTCACTTGGTCGGTGGCGATGCTTGTCACACTGCCGCTCGTATTTCGATGAGCGTGCTTACGGCGGTGATATCCGGGTACCCCTTTGACAATGGCGATCTTCAGCGCGCGAAACATCTCCGCGTCCATAGTGCCCGTAGACCCGGAGCGGATCTGGACGCAGATCTCCGACCCTGCGTCCTTGACCGCCCTTACCCCGTTGGTGCGTTCGATCGCCGTGGAGGGCGACCTGTGGCGGTGGCAGCTTGCCGGGATCGAGGCGCTTGGCGTCTGCGTCGCCCCGACGTTCACCGAACGGATGGAGTTCATCGAGCCTCGCCTAATCCGATTCAACCATGAAGCTCCGAAGGGTGAGCGCGAGCGCGCTGGGGCGGACGGTACGTACGAGCTGACCTCACACGGTGAGGGAACCCAACTCAAGGTCGACATCGCCCTCACGATCGAGCTCCCACTGCCTCGGCTGTCGGCCGGCGCTGTCGAACGCGTGATGAAGTCATCGATGCAGCGAACCGGACGGCGGTTTGCGGTCAACCTCTACCGTCGACTCGGGCTCGACCCGGCGACGATCAGGATCGCGCAGGTGCGCGGATGAGAACCTTCCACCCATTCTCGGTGCGCGGAGCAGCGGGACCGATCGTCACCCTCCAAGCAGGTGTCGACTTTGCCGGCTACTTCTGGACCACCACATCGCGGAGCGCGGCGAAGGTCAGCGCCTTGCGCCGCTTTCCGATCGCATCAGTGCTTGTTCGCACGAGTGATTCATGGGTTCTGCGCGCCGGCCGCACCGTCGTCATCGATCCTGCGCATCCATCCAAGGCGGTGCGTGAACTTCCCGTGTTTGCGCTCGCCGGTACAGCGTTGGCGTTGATTGTTGCCCGCTATCCAGAACAACTCTTCGGATACGTCGCCGATGCGGCAACCACCCCCAAGGCGTGGAAGGTGCACAATCGGGTGCTGATCGCCGTACGCCACGACGACGAGCTTGCCTGGACCGACGACGGCACGATCACCGAGCAATCCGCTCGATTCACTTCTGACGCCGGGGCCCATCGGGCCACCGCTCGGCCGAAGCTCGCTAGGCCCTCTGTCCGTCACGTTGGTCAAGCGGCGCTGCTCGATGTCGACGGTACCTGCTGGCTGGGGCTCGACAGCGACGCTGGGCCACTCGTGCTCCCCGGTGAGTGGAAGACGGCCCGTTGCGCGGTCCGCGTGCCCTCGGCCGTCCTTGCAGCCGTGCACGCACATCTGCCCGGGCGAGTCTGCATCACGATCGACCGCAGCGAGTCCCGACGCCCGTCCGAGAAGTCCGGCGTCATCGCCCGCGGCGATGCGTCGCCGCTTCGCGTGCGTTCAGCCTCGGCGTCGATCCTGGTGGACGTCGACAAGATCACCACCTGGAGCGGCTTTCGATCGACGGTCGCCGCGGCCTGAGCGACTTCACCCGTCGGTGTGGAGCCGTCCCAGATATGGCCCGCGCTGTTGTCTCAGCCGCCGACTGGGCGTGATCGCCTGCGAAGGCCCAGGAGGGTCAGGCCGAGGCCGAACATTGCCAGACCGACGATCGCTATGCGGCCCGATTCGTAACCGGTGGCCGGCAGCTGCGCAACTGCGACGGTCTGGTTTTCAGCCGCCGAACCGACCAAAGTTGTTGTCGTTGTCGTTGCTGCCAGCGCAGGCGCCTCAGAAGCGAGCAGGGTCGTCGTTGTGGTCGTCGGCTCAACAGTTGTCGTGGTTGATGCAACGGTCGTTGTGGTTGGTTCAACGGTGGTCGTTGTGGTTGGTGCGACGGTGGTCGTGGTGGTTGGTGCGGCTTGGCACGCCTGCCATGTCCCCGAGAATGACTTGTCGTACGCCGTTGGGTCGCCTGTCGAACGGTTCGCGTCGATCACCACCGACCAGGTGTGCGCCGCGGTTTGCGACCAGTTGAACGTGTGACTGTACGACCCGCCGAAGTTGGCGACCGTGGCGACATTGTCGATCGTGGTTGTCACTCGGTTGTTCGTGCTCGCGCCTTCGTAGTTGACGAGGGAGAGGGCGAGCCCGCTGCAGGACGGGGAAACGTTCGGGGTGTGGGCGAGCGCCGGGGTGGCGAAGGCGAGGACGCCGATGATGACGGCGATGGTGGATAGGGACTTTTTCATTGTGTCCGCCTTGCTATGGGGTTAACCGTGTGGCTCGTGGTGGTTGACGCCACCGTTGTCGTCATAGTCCTGGCATTGTGCCGGGCTACGCAGAGTCGCCGGGCGACTCGCCTTTGGTTCATCACCAGCCCTTCCTCTATCGCGGTGGGTGAGGAACATCCTACGCTGCGCGCGGCGATCTCACTATGAGTCGTTCGACTCATTCGGACCCATTCCCTTTCTCACTGGGGTTTGCGCTCCACAAGGCACGCGGGTCGGGCGTACCGTCAACGCTTTGTCAAGCAAGTGGCCACTGGACCCGCAGAAATTGGGGCCCGCCCCGCATGTATCAGCGATTGTCGCCCGCGGTGCGTCGGATGCGAGCGTCGGCCACGGCGACGCCGCGTTCGAGGAGGAAGATGGGGTTGAGGTCGATCTCGGCGATCTCGGTGACCTCCGCTACCAGGGTCGAGATGCGGTGGAGGACGGCGCGGAGGGCGGCGACGTCGAGCACCGCGGCGCCCCGGTAGCCGGTGAGCAGGGGAT
>DATAJN010000488.1:0-6696 GCA_036262105.1 Ilumatobacteraceae bacterium | reverse complement strand
TCGAGGTCGAGGTCGTCGACTGCGTCGAAGATGGCTTGCACTGCGCCTTCGGGAGTGTCTGCACCGCGAGCGACGATGGGGTTCTCGGGAATGTCTTGCCCATCGGCGCGCACGCTTTCGGCAATCGAGTAGAACGCGCTGAGGTACCAGCGGCCGTCACGTTTCACGGTCGCCAGCTTCCAGTCGATGGCGGACTCCGAGGGGTCGCTGCCGAGGTCGGGCCGGTTACCGCCGAACGCTTCGTCGATCAGGAGTTGACCGATCGGAACGTCGCGCCCATCGACCGATACACGGCCCGTGGCGGTGATGTCGATATCGGAAACGTCGTCGACGTTGGTCGGAGTCGCCCCGACCTGAACATCTTGAAAGCTGATGTCGAACCCACCGATCTTCTCGAGGTCGGCGGTGTTGTCGGCAACGCCGAGCCGCTTGAGATTGTCGACCAGGTCGATCAGTGGTTGGCGCAACGTGTCGCGCTCGCCCGGCAGCAGCAGATCGACCACCCCGAGCGCATCCTCGGCCGACAATGCATCCATCAGGCGAGTACCGACCTCGCTGGGGCTGGCCGCGCCACCGTCGTTACCGGCGACGATCTTGGTGACCGCAAACCCGCCGGCGCCGAGGAGTGCGAGAACCGCAACGAGACCTCCCACGACCTTGCCGTTGCTTCGTTTACCGACGCTCTTGGCCGGCACCACGGTCACGATCGGCGGCGCGAAGGACGGACCACTGCTCGAATGGCCGATGACCGGAGGGCCGATGACCGGGGGCACGACACGCCCCGATGGGTCGAATTGGATGCCGCCCTCGCTTGTGCCGTCAACACTGGGGTCCACAGGAATGCCTTTCGCCGCTAACTCGTTCCTACAAGTATCGGCCGATTCTCCGCCTGATTGAGTCTTTCGACCTTGAGATTGATTCGCCCGACCTACTCTGTGCGAATGCGGATCCTCATTTCGGGAGCCAGCGGGCTCATCGGAACGGCACTGAGCGACAGCCTGAATGCGGCCGGCCACACCGTGAACAGGTTGGTCCGTCGCCAACCGGCCACGGGTGAGTACGCCTGGGACCCAAAGGCCGGCAAGCTCGACCCGGCTGCCCTCGCCGAGTGCGACGCCGTGATCAACCTGTCGGGTGCGGGCATTGGCGACAAGCGTTGGACCGACGACTACAAGCGCGAACTGCTGGAAAGCCGTGTCTCGGCGACCGAGTTGCTGGCGACCACGATGGCGGCCCTCGACCGCAAACCGAGCGCCTTCCTCTCCGGGTCAGCCGTCGGCTGGTATGGCGATCGTGGTGACGAGCGACTCGACGAGCTCTCGGCGCCAGGCAACGACTTCCTCAGTGGCCTGTGCCAGAAGTGGGAAGCGGCGACCGCCCCCGCCGAGGATGCCGGAATACGCACCGTTCACCTGCGCACCGGCATCGTGTTGTCACGGCGTGGTGGTGCGCTGAAGAAACAACTCCCGCTGTTCAAGCTCGGCCTCGGCGGCCGCTTCGGCAACGGCCACCAGTGGCAGAGTTGGATCTCGCTCGACGATGAGGTCGCCGCGATCCTGCATCTGCTGACCTCCGACATCTGCGGCGCCGTGGATCTCACTGCGCCGAACCCGGTCACCAACCTCGAGTTCACCTCGACTCTTGCCAAGGTGCTGCACAGGCCGGCCGTACTGCCGGTGCCCATGTTCGGACCGAAGCTGCTGCTGGGCAGCGAGCTCAGCACGACACTCCTGCTCAGCAGCCAGCGTGCTCTTCCAACAGCGCTACTGCGCAGTGGGTACGAGTTCGAGCACCAGACGCTTGATGCCGCGCTGCGCGACGTGCTGCGGCGCCAGTAGCGACTACTGATCGGCCGTGTCGAGTGCCGCCCAGCGGGCCAGCTCGGCATCGAGGTCGAGCCGCGTGGTGGTTGGCCCCGAGGGCCAGTTCGCCCTCGGCACCGCCCACATCACCTCGAACTCGATGCCATCAGGGTCGGCGGCGTACAAGCTCTTGCTGACGCCATGATCGCTTTCGCCGACGAGGGAGCCGGCGGCGATCAACTTGGTTCGCAGTGCAGCCAAGTCCTCGATCGTGTTGACCTGCCAGGCGAGGTGGTACAGACCGGGCGAGTGCGGGGCAGGCTGCGGACGATCGCCAACACCGAACAGCCCGAGATCGTGGTCGTTGGTCGACCCGCCAGCTCGGAGGAACACGGCTTGATCACCCATGGTCGCAACGGCCTCGAAGCCGAGGACGCTGGTGTAGAACTCGGCCGAGGCCCGGGCATCGCGCACCCAGAGCACGGCGTGGTTGAGTCGTCTGATCATGTCGTTGTTCCTCCGAGCGTGACGCTGGTCGTCAGGTTAGTTTCAGGCCTTGACGGCCTCGACCTCGAGTTCGAGCTTGACCTTCTCGCCGACGACTACTCCGCCGGCTTCCAGGGCAACGTTCCACTCCAGGCCCCAGTCCTTGCGGTTGATCTCCGTTTTGGCGGTGAAGCCGACGCGAGTGCCGCCCCACGGGTCGCCAACCACGCCATCGAACTCCAGCGCGAAGTCGACCGGCCGTGTCACGCCCTTGATCGTCAACTGTGTGTGCAGCACGAAGTCGTTGCCCTGCGGGTCGATTCCCGTGCTGACCAGCGTCATGTTCGGGAACGTCTCGACGTCGAAGAAGTCGGGCGACTTGAGATGGGCGTCGCGACCCTCGTCACCGGTCGTGATCGAAGCGGTGTCGACAGTTGCCTCGACCGTCGACTCGAGCGGATCTTCAGCGATGTTCAGCGTTCCGGTGAAGGTGGCGAAGCGGCCGCGAACCTTGCTGACCATCAAGTGGCGAGCGACGAAACCGATCGTCGAGTGACTGCCATCGACGTTCCAGACACCAGAGGCGAGATCTGCGAGTGAGGGGGAGGGGGATGTGAGTAGGGACATTTCGACTCCTTGTAGCTGGGTTTGGGTAACTGGGTTTGGGGTAACCGGGGGTTGAGGGGATGCTTGACGCAACATCTATTGTGTGCGCAATGATTGTACAAGCAATAACAGTCGCGCGCAACCGTTTGTCAAATCCGATAACCTGGTGTTATGACAACCACCTGGCTGTCGCCGAGCGAAATGCGAGCCTGGCGGAACTTCATCGAGTCGATCAGCACACTCACTGCAGCAATGGAGTACGACCTCGCGCCATTCGGGCTGACCCTGGGTGACTACGAAGTGCTGGTGCGTCTGTCCGAGGCAGAGAGCGAACAATTGCGCATGTGCGACCTGGCGAACGCTCTGAAGCTCTCCCCCAGCGGCCTCACGAGGCGGCTCGATGGACTGGTCGGCTGCGGGCTCGTCGAGCGGGTTGCCAGCCCTTCGGATCGACGAGTGATGTTCGCCGCGCTGACGTCGGCGGGACGCGACAAGTTGAACGCTGCTGCGCCCGATCATGTGGCCAGCGTGCGCAACCGGTTCTTCAAAGGCCTCAGCCGCGAACAGGTCAGCAACCTCGGTGACATCTTCGAAACGGTGCGCACGAACGTTTCCGCCTGTCCCTCATGACTCCGCTGCCCTCCGGTTTTCGCGCTTACGTCGCCAACCTCGGCATCAAAGACGACACCGCTGACTTCGTGGTGGTCGCCGGCGACGCTGCGTGCAGCGCAGCCGGCGTCTTCACGACGAGCAGCTTCGCGGGCCCGAGTGTGATCGTCAGCCGAGAGCACCTCCGGTCGCCGTCGGCCCGCGCTGTTGTGGTGATCTCCAAGAACGCCAACGTGGCGACGGGCCACGAGGGCCTGGCCAATGCGCGCGAGGTGGTGTGTGGCGTCGCCGCCTCGATCGGCTGTGCGGCGGACGAGGTTCTCATCGCGTCCACGGGTGTCATCGGTCGCCAGTACCCGATGGAACGGGTGCGTTCGGGCCTCGCCGCGATCCCTTCCCCGCTGCCCTTCACCGACGCCGACCTCGTCGCCGGCGGGATCATGACCACCGACACCGTGCCGAAGGTGGCCACCGCTTCAATCGGTTCCGCTCGCATCGTCGGAGTCGCCAAAGGCGTCGGGATGATCGAACCGAACATGGCGACACTGATCACCCTGATGTTCACCGACGCGCTCGTCGCGCCCGATGACCTCGACTTGATCTTTCGAAGGACGATGGATCGCACGTTCAACTGCGTATCGATCGACACCGACACGTCGACCAGCGACACGGCCCTCGTTCTGGCCAGCGGTGCGGCGGGGCAGGTCGATCTCGACGCCTTCGAACGCGGCCTGTACGACGTCGCCGTCTCGCTGACCAAGCAGGTGGCACGCGACGGCGAAGGGGCGGAGAAGCTGATCGAGGTGACGGTCGAACAAGCCGGTTCGGCGGAGCAGGCCAAGAGGGTGGCCAAGGCGATCGTCAACTCACCGCTGGTGAAGACGGCGGTGCACGGCGCCGATCCGAATTGGGGCCGAGTGGCAATGGCCATCGGTAAGTCGACGACCGCCAACGAGGTCGACCAGTCGAAAGTCGTCATCCGCTTCGGTCACCAAGAGGTGTATCCAGCGCCCGTCGACGCCGCGGGCCTCGATGCACTCGCCGCGTACATGCGTGGAGCTGACGTGCACATCACCGCATCACTTGCCGCCGGCAGCTGTTCGGCGACGGTGTGGGGATGCGACCTCACCGACGGCTACGTGCGGATCAACGCCGACTACACCACGTAGCCAGGGCCGTCGACGATCAACGGCGACAAGGTGGTACAAAGGTTGATCACCACCACCAGGAGCTGCCATGCCTGCCCTTCCTCACCGTCCACTCGGATTCTCGGGCTTGAACGTGTCGTTGTTCTCGCTCGGGTCGTGGAGGACGTTCGAGCGCATCTCCCGCGAGCATGGGCTGGCGGTGATGCAGGCCGCGCGGGAATCGGGCATCACGTTTCTCGACGATGCCCGCTACAACGACGAGACCGGTCATGCGCCGATCCCGACGGGCTACTCCGAGATCGTGTTCGGCGAGTTGTTCCGTGCGGCTGGATGGGTGCGCGACGAAGTCGTCGTGGCCAACAAGCTGTGGTGGGAGTTCTGGCCCGACCAAGATGCCGCCGCCGAGCTCGACGCGTCGCTCGGCCGAATGGGTCTCGACCACATCGATCTCATCTACACGATGCAGCCTCCTGAGGGTCTTTCCATCGCCGGCCTGGTCGAGCAGGTCGCCGGTCTCGTGACATCGGGACGCGCCCGCGCCTGGGGCATCGGCAACTGGCCGGCCGACGAGCTGGCCGAGGCCGTGCGAGCCGCGCGCGAACTCGGTGTGCACCTGCCCGCGGCAGCTCAGCTGCCGTACAGCCTGGTGCGTCCCGACTGGGTCCAGGACCCGGCGATGGAGGCAATACTCGCCGACACCCAGATGGGCCTGATTGCCTCATACGTGCTCGCCGGTGGCACCCTCACGGGCAAGTACCTCGGCGGCGGGTCCGGTCGAGCGAACTCCGACGACACCGCGGCCATCGTCGCCGGCAAGCAACGGGCTGCAGCGTTGGTCGAGTTGGCACGCGAGTGGGACGTGACCCCCACGAGTCTGGCGTTCTCGTTCGCCCTGAGCCACCCGCGATTGGCGAGCGTGCTGTTCGGTGCGACGACACCCAAGCAGGTCCACGAGAACGTGATGTCGTTGGAGGTCTTCATGTCACTCGACGACGTTCAGCGGGCGCTTCTGAACCAACTGGCCTCGACCTGACCAGTTGTCGGCGCATCGTATGAGCGTCCCTCTCAGTGGGCATTGTGATGCGGCGTTCTCCGCCGTACGCGACGCCTTCGCCGGCAACTTCGTCGAGCGCGGTGAGGTCGGCGGCGCCGTCACGGTGATCGTCGACGGCCGCGTCGTCGTTGACCTGGCCGGAGGGTGGGCGGATGCCGAGGAGCTGCGGCCATGGCAGGCGGACACCTTGGTGAACTTCTATTCCGTCGGGAAGGCGTTCATCGCCCTTCTGGTGTTGCAACTGATTGACGCCGGTCTCATCGGTCTCGACGATCCCATTGCCGCGGTGTGGCCAGAGTTCGGCGTCGGCGGCAAACAAGGCGCAACCGTACGGCATGCGCTGTGCCATCGTGCCGGCGTACCCGCGATCCGCGAGCCGTTGACGAACGACGACCTGTGGAACTGGGAACGGATGACCACAGCGCTGGCCGCGACGGAGGCTTGGTGGGAGCCGGGCACGCGTCACGCGTACCACACCAACACCTACGGCCACCTGCTGGGTGAGATCGTCCGCCGCACGACCGGCGACATGCCGGGTGCACGACTTCGCGCCCTCGCCGATCCCCTCGATGCCGACTTGTATTGGGGCGTCCCCGACGACGAGCAACGCCGCTGCGCCGACGTCATCTGGGCACCGGCCAACGAGATGCCCGATGTCGACTTCGCCGGCCTCTCCGGTGAGTCGTTGATGGTTGCGCTCGGTTACTTCAATCCGCCCGGATACTCCTCGAGAGGTGTTGTCAACACCGCTCAATGGCGTCGGGCCCAAGTCCCGTCGACCAACGGTCATGGCTCGGCTACTGGAGTTGCCCGGTTCTACGCGGCACTGCTCGAACCGGGCCGCCTGCTGTCGCCCGAGTTGCTGGCGGAGGCCACACGCAGCCAGTCGGAGGGCTACTGCCCCGTACTCGGCGAGGAGACAACGTTCGGCCTCGGCTTCAAACCCACCTCGCGGCGACGCCCCTTCGGCCCCAACCCGCAGAGCTTCGGT
>DATAJN010000487.1:0-6766 GCA_036262105.1 Ilumatobacteraceae bacterium | reverse complement strand
CCTTACCCGACGACGAAGCGATCGGCGTGGCCATCGGTTGGTGGCCGAGCTTCTCTGTTCCGTCTGGCGCGTACATCAAGATCGACGGCGACGGTTCCGGGCAGATCATCACCGGGGCTCAGGAGTGTGGCACCGGTTCGGTGATGACGTTGCGCCAGTTGGCTGCCGAGGAGTTGGGCATGCAACCCGAGGATTTCGAGCTCATCTATCAAGACACCTCCGTTGCGCCCTACGACATGGGAGCAACCGGTTCGCAAACCATCTTCAACAATGGTCGCGCCGTGGTCGCCGCTGCGGGTCAGATTGCCGACCAGCTCAAAGCATTGGCTGCGGAGCACCTCGAGGCGTCACCCGCCGACATCGTGCTCGCCGACGGTCACGCCTATGTCGCCGGCACTCCGAGCTCGTCGGTATCGATCACAGAACTGGCCGGGATCGCGGCCGGCGGCGAGCTGTTGATCGCCCACGGTTCGGGCACTCCGCCGCCGGCGCCGACGCTCACCGGCTCGAGCTGCGTCGGCGACGTCGGCATGGCAGCCTTCGTCGCTCCGCAGTTCTCCTGTCATGCGGTTCGGATCCGGCTCGATCGCGACACGGGCGTTGTGCGCGTGCTCGAGGTCGGCGCGGCGCACGATTCGGGCACCATCATCAACGAGACAGGTGCGCTCGGCCAGATCCAAGGTGGCGTGATGATGGGAATCGGCCAAGCACTCACCGAGGGCACCGTCTACGACGATCAGTCGCGTCAATGCAACGCGGCCCTGCTCGAGTACAAGCTGCAGACGTGCGCGGATTCGCCGACCATCAACACGCACTTCGTGCAGATCGCTACGCCCAACGCCGGCCCACGCGGCGCCAAGGGCATCGCTGAGGCGCCCAACGTCGCCACAGCCGCAGCGATCTCCAACGCGCTGGCCAAACTGCTCGGCAAACCGGTCCATCGCCTGCCGATGACGGCGGAACGGATCTGGGAAACGATGTCGGAGGTGGACCCATCATGAACCTCACGATCGCCACGACCCTCGACGAAGCGCTCGCCGCTGTGGCCGCGGGAGCACGACCGGTTGCCGGCGGCAGCGATCTCGTCGTCGGAGCCCGCCAGGGCAAGTCACCGCTACCGGATTCTGTCGTCGCCATCGATCGCATCACCTCGCTCGGCGGCATCGAGGTGTCAGCGGGAGGCGTCGAGATCGGCACGCTCGTCACCCACGCCCGTCTCGAATCGGATGCGACGATCGTGGGTGCGTACACCGCCCTGGCCGATGCCAGCGCACTGGTCGGCTCACCATCCACACGCAACGTCGGCACGCTCGGCGGCAACGTCATGAACGCTTCACCGGCCATGGATACCGGGGCACCGCTCGTCGTCTTCGGTGCCGAGGTCGAGCTGCGGTCGGCAACGGCCTCCAGACGCGTTGCTATCGCCGACCTGTGGACCGCTCCCGCCCGCACCTCGGCAAGGGCCGACGAGTTGTGCACGATGATCCATCTTCCGGCTCGACCCGACGGGTCGGGAAGCGCCTACGTGCGTCTGGAATATCGCCGGGCGATGGAGATCGCGGTTGTGGGCGCCGCCGCGTCGGTGACGCTCGATGGCGACGGCGCTCTCTCGGCTCTGTCGATTGCCCTCACGGCTGTCGCACCGACGATCATCTCCGTCGCCGGCACCGACGCCCTGCTCGGACGCCCGGTCGACGACTCCCTGCTCGCCGAGGTGGCCGCCCTCGCCAGCACCAGTGCGGTTCCCATCAGCGACCTCCGGGCCAGCGATCGCTACCGACGCCATTGCGTCGGGGTGATGGCCCGTCGGGCCGTCGACGCCGCGGCGCGGCGAGCACGTGGCGAATCGATCGCCATTCCTGTCAACCGCAGTCTTGGAATCGGAGCCGCATCATGAGTATGTCCGTCATTCTCACCGTCAACGGCACCGACTATCCGGTGACGATCGATCCCGGTCGCAACCTTGTCAGCGTGCTTCGCAACGAGGTCGGCCTCACCGGCACGAAGGAGGGTTGCGACGACTGCGAATGTGGGGCATGCATGGTGTTGATCGACGGTCAGCCGGTCAACTCTTGCTCGTACCTCGCCGCCCAGGCGGCTGATCGAGCGATCACGACAGTCGAGGGAATCATGGTGGGTGAGGAGCTTCATCCGCTCCAACAGGCCCTGCTCGATGAGGGTGGAGTGCAGTGCGGGTTCTGCACGCCGGGCATGATCATGTCGGCCGCGGCACTGCTCAGTCGCAACGCTTCACCCACGGAGGAGGAAGTGCGCATCGGGCTGTCCGGCAACCTCTGCCGCTGCACCGGCTACGTCAAGATCCTCGCCGCTGTCCAAAGCGCCGCAGCAGCCAAGTGATACCCGGCGCCAAGCGCGCTTCGCCCGCACCCGCCATTCTCCCCATTGGGCGCGACAACTGCTGCCAGTGGCGTGTTATCGCGCCCAAGCAGCGTCAATGGGCGCGAGAACTGCTGCCAGCCGCGTGATTTCGCGCCCATGTGTTCGGACACGACTCCAGAGTGCAGGGTTCAGGGCTTTGCGTCTGACCACCGTTGGATCACACTGACGTCGGCAACGAATCGCACCGAGTCGTCGGGCGCCCATTGGCGGGCGGAGTCGACCAGGCACTGACTCAACAGCGCGGCGACGGCGTCGCTGTGCTGTGCCGGCGCGTGAACCAACAACTCGTCGTGCAGACACAGCACGATTCGCGCCCCGAACACCGCTGACCGCAGCCGCACGTTTGCGGCCCACACCTTGAAGAACTCGGCCGCCGCGCCCTGCACCATCGCGTTGCGTGCATAGCGACCCTGGCCGGCGGCGCGACTCCGGCTGTCCCGTTCACCGAGCTCGCCGATTCGGGCCGATGCGGTGCGGATGAGGCGACCGCCGAACGTCCTCACGCTGCGGCCGACCTGACCGGCGAGGTCGGCCTCCTTGAGATAGCGCATGGCTACGGGGTACGCCGATTCGAGGCCGCGGAGTGCGACCGCACCGTGGCCGGTGGTTTGCCCGTACATCGCCCCGAGCACCGCCACTTTGGCGGTTGCACGGTCGACGCCGAGTTGCGTGGCTACGGGTAGGTACAGGTCGTCGTCCGCTGTCGCCTTGGCGAGCGACGCGTCACCCGAGACTGCCGCGAGAATTCGCGGCTCGATCTGCCCGAGATCGGCGCGGACGAATACGTGACCGGCTTCGGCAACGATCGCCGACCGCAGATTGGCGGGCATGTTGTGCAGTCCCGCGGACGCGGTCATGCGTCCTGCAGCGCCGTCGCTGCCCGACCAGGCCCCGCGGAGTCGCCCGTCGGCACCGAGATGATCGTCGAGCCAGCCATAGCCGAACGTCGTGGCGATTCGTTCCGCCTTGCGCCACTCCAGCAGCGCATCGATCAAGGGGTGGGTTCCCTGAATCGCCTCCAACCGCCACGCACGAGTGTCGGGTAACTCGACGCCGATTCCGCGCAGCATCGACTTCACTTGTGCTGGGTTGCGTAGGTCGTATCCGGCGTTCGGTGAATGTCGCAGCACCTCCGAATCGCGTGCTCGTCGCTGCTCGGACGCCTCCACCTCGTTCCGCGGACGTGGCCCGACGAATGACGCGATCATGTCTTCGGCAACTTGCCGATCCATCGGCAACCCATCTGTCGAGAGCTCGGCGCACAGCAGTTCCGCAGCCGACTCCGACCTGGCCGTCGATCGGGCGCGCGGTCGATCCTCCAGGCTCGCGAGGCGAGCCTCCTGTCGAACGGCTGCCTCCGCTGCCAGTTGAGCCCAACGGATCAACCGCTGCGTGGTCCATTCGAAATCCGCGACCAACCACTCGGGATGGAGATGTCCATCGCTTCTCACCGGTTCGTCGGGCGGACCGGCCTCCAGAAGGTCGGTGAAGAGATCGACCGTGGCCAGTGCCGGCAACGCGTCGGATTCGAGACCTTGGAGGTCGGCCCACACCCGGGCGGGATCCGCACGCCATCCGCCGACCAGTAGTCGATGAACCGCCGCGAGGTTCCAGCACCTGGCAACCCGCACGCCAGCCCTCACGAGTTCCTCTGCCTCCGAACCCCACAAGACCCAGCGCGGTTTGAAGGTCTCCTCGACAGCACGAACGGTTTCGGCAGGGTCGACGTCGGACGTGGAGATCGACCAACCGTTGGACATGGCCATCGCCAGCCCAACTCCCGGCGCCAGCGCCAACGCGAGCAATCCCCCGCCTTCGAAACCTGCGGAACGCAGACCCTCGACGATGTTCCCATCGGCGGCGAGTTTGGAGTCCACGGTCCCACCGTAGGGCGCCCGCCCGCAGATCAGCTCCCCGTGTCGACCTTCGCGTCGGTACTGTGGGAGACCCATGACCCAGACCCTTCCGATGCCTGCGCTGTTCGTCGGCCACGGCACTCCGATGAACGCACTCGAACACAATCGCTACACCGACGCGTGGCAATCGTTCGCCGAGGCGATGCCGCGACCGCGCGCCATCCTGGCGATATCAGCTCACTGGTTCATCAACGCCACGGCAATCACGGCGATGGCTGCGCCGAAGACGATCCACGACTTCTTCGGCTTCCCCGAGGCGCTGTTCGCCGTGAGGTATCCAGCGCCGGGCGACCCGGAGCTCGCCGAAGAGATCATCGATCTCGTGGAGCCGACATGGGTCGGGCGCGATCTCGACAGCTGGGGTCTCGACCATGGCACGTGGTCGGTGCTGCTGCACATGTTCCCCGACGCCGACGTACCCGTGCTGCAACTGTCGATCGATGCCTCGAAACCCCTCGAGTACCACGTGGCTTTCGGCGCCCAGCTTGCTGCGCTACGGCAGCAGGGCGTGTTCATCCTCGGAAGCGGCAACGTCGTGCACAACCTCGGCATCCTCGAGTGGGACAAGCCCGACGTCGGCTTCGACTGGGCGCACGGCTTCAATGAGACCGCCAAAGCTTTGATGATGACCAATCCCGATCGGATCACCGAGCTCCGCAACCACGACCACTACCGGCTCGCTGTGCCGACGCCCGATCACTTCCTCCCCCTGCTGTACATCGCCGGGCTGGCGAGTGCAGCCGGCCGGGGCGCCGAGGTGCTGGTCGACGGTTACGCCATGGGCTCACTGTCGATGACCAGCTATGCCTTGGCAGCCCCACGGCCGGTCTGACGTCGCTAGGGAATGGCGACGATGACTGTGTGGGTCTGACCGATTCCGTTCGGCTCGATCGCATCACCCTCGGGGTCGTCGAAGAAGCAGGCCCCCTCGGCGAGGTACCGAAAACTCGACCGTCTTCCACTTTGGAGCACGATGGAAACCGACCTGGTGCCGTTGGAGCGGCGCCGCAAGGGGTGGGCTTGCGGATTCCATTCGTTGAAGTCGCCGACGAGGGAAACAGGTCTGCCATCGTCAGCGAGTGAGAAGGTCACCTTGACCTCATCGGGCCCCACAGGTTTCTTCTTGATCATGTGCCGCCCAGGCTCCTTTCGAACGCTCGCCCGTCGGCGATCGTCGGGTTCCATGATCGATGTCTTGTCGGTCGCAACGGTGACAAGAGTGTGAACGCCAGATGAAACCGATGCACGCACGCCGGCCGTGTGCGCGACGATGATCCGGTTGGGGCGGAGCGACGAATGAGTCGGACGCTACGAAAGGAGTCGAAAGATGGCATACGGACTGGTACTGGTCTTCGAAGGCGTGACCGAGAAGGACTACTGGACGGTGAACGAGAACCTCGGGATCAAAGTGGATTCCGACGAGGGCTGGCCGGAGGGAATGATCGCCCATGCCGGCGGACCGACCGACACTGGCTGGGTCGTCATCGAGATGTGGGATTCGAAGACCGCGCAAGAGGCGTTCATGAGCACTCGCCTCGGTGCTGCGCTCGCCGCTTCAGGCGTGCACCCGCCATCCCAGGTGATCGAAACGAACACCGTCAACGCCAAACTGCTCCGCTGAGCCCGACTCGGCTGCGCACCAGTCAATAGCGCTGTGGAGTCTTTCGAGGTACCCAGGTAGGTGCCAAGAACTCCACAGGACTTGAGGGCTGGCGCGAACGCACTTGTGCGTCGACCGTTCGCATTTCGGCGGCCCGCAACGGATCAGCTGGGCACTAGTTCCTCGCGTGCCGCGGGGTCTTGGCGATAGAAGCCGACCAGTACTTCGTACAGCTCGGGCTTGGCGTTGCGGAAGTCGACCGGCCGATCGAAGAACACCTCAGTGGCGACGGCGAAGAACTCCCCCGGGTCGGTTGCGGCGTAGTCGTCGAGCAACGGCCCGGCCTCGCCGGCGCGAATGAGCTCGAGCTCGGCGGCGCACACCTCGATCCAGCGATCGAGGGCCGCTTGGTCGGGCAGAACCGGCGTGCCGTCGATGACGCCGTCGAGCATGTCCATCTTGTGGGCGAACTCGTGGAGCACGACGTTGCGACCGCGTCCGCGGTGGCGCGCCGCGAAGCGGGCCTCGTCCCAAGCCAGTAGGACAGGCCCACGATCGTGGTGGGCCTCGCCGTACAGCGGAGCCGACCCGTCGGCGATCATCCCATGAATGGAGCTCTGCCGCGGGCCTGGAATCGCGAACGTGCTGGGATGCACGATGATCGAGCCGACCTTTCCGAAATAAGTGGTGTCGAGGCTCAGAATGAGCACGGCGGCCTGGACGGCGATCGTCACCACGACTTCGTCGGTCAGCGCAAATCCTCGGGCTGCCTCCCAGCGCTTGGTCGACACGAGGTGCTCGGCCAGTTCGCCCAATCGCTCCTGCTCCGGTGGGGTGAGCAGGCTGAAGT
>DATAJN010000486.1:0-2276 GCA_036262105.1 Ilumatobacteraceae bacterium | reverse complement strand
GTTGCCGAGCTGGACGGCCAAGAGCTGTCCGCGACCGCCGCCGGCGCGCTCGGTCACGCCATCGCCATGCAGGCATATCTTGCACTGCAGGTGCACGATCTCGGTCGCGCTCGTGAACTCGCCGCCACCGCCGCCACAGCTGCCGGCGCGGATGATCCGAAGTTGCCGATCCGCACCGCAATCATCGAAGGGATCTGCGACCTGCTCGACAGCGGTACGTCGAGCCGCGCCAGCATGCTGTCGCTCCTCGCCTCGGCCGACGACCACCTCGACGAGACGTACTCGAGTGGCTACAGCAACCTCACCTACCTCGACGTCGAACAACGACGGCTGGCCGACGCCACCGATCTGCTCGGCAAGAGCATCCCACTGACGATCGAGCGCGATCTGCCCATCTGCCGCGTCTGGCAGATCGGATCGCGCGGCCGCCTCAAGTTCATTCAGGGCGACTGGGACGAAGCACTCGTGGATTCAGACTGGGTGCTTTCCGAGCACAGCGCTCCACTCGCCCGAACATGGCCACATGTCGTGCGTGGCCTCATCACTCTGCGCCGAGGAGAAGATGCCTCGGCCGATCTGGACCACGCATGGGAGCTCGCGTGTGGTCTGTCGGAGCCGATGCGGCTCCTCCCTGTCGCCGCCGCTCTGGTCGAACAGGCGTGGCTCACCGGCAATGACGACAACCGCCTCGCTGCGTGCAGAGACCTCCTTGCCGATGCCCCCAAGGCGGGTTTGGAGTGGGCCCGCGGCGAACTCGCCTCTCGATTACGTCGCCTCGATCCGAGCTTCACCGCCGTTGACGTCGCCGAGCCGTACCGCCTCGAATTCGCCGGTGAGCACGAAGCCGCGGCCGACATGTGGAGCACTCTCGGCGATCCGTATGAACAGGCCCTCGCGCTCCTCGACACCGGACGACCCGATCCTCGCCGCACTGGGTTCGATCTGCTCGACCGACTCGGCGCAGCCGGCACCGCGGCCTGGTTCCGACTGCACCTGAGGAGCAAGGGCGTCACCAACGTTCCAGCCCGACGACGCGAGGCAACCTTGGCCAACTCCGCAGGCCTCACCGCGCGCCAGATCGAAGTGCTCGCATTGCTTCGCGACGGTCTCACAAACGCCGAACTCGCCCGCCAGCTCTACATATCACCCAAGACCGCAGACCACCACGTGTCGGCCATCCTCACCAAGCTCGGTGTGAACACCCGGCGCGACGCCGTACGGTCTGCCCGGAAGTTGAACCTCATCGCCTAACCAGCCGCTTCTCGCGACCGTTGGGTGAAGGCTTGGCGAAATCGGTCGGCTTGTCGGCGCGGCTCCAGATGCGGCCTGCCCGACACGCCTCGACCATTACCGTGGCGCCCTTTCGCGCGCTGACGTCGATGTAGCCCGAATCGACGAGAGCAGTGAGACCGGCTGCATTGAAGAGCTGTCGAACGGCCGGCACGAACCCGACAACTTTGCAGTGGTTGTGTGCGTCGGTCACGAACTGCTTGGCCGCGGGATGGGCGCTCAACAACACTGCGCCGTCATCCGACGCGAGGACGGCGACGGCGTCGTACAGCACGGAGGGCCCGCCTCCGAGCATCTGCTTGGCGGGCAGCATCGTTCCATCGTCCAGGGTCACGCCCGTGATCGTCGGGCCGATCACTTCAACGGTTGCGCCCTCGGACACGAACGCCTTGCGCAGGGCGTTCCAAGCTGTTGCGCTCGCGCCGTCGGCGATGAGCACGCCGACCTTCCGGCCGGCGAAGGACTTCGGCCCGTTGGCCAGGATGCTGAGCTTCCTCGAAGGCTCCAGATCAGTGACGGGGTTCGCAGCGGCCGGGGTCGCCGCCGGCATCTCCGCAAACCCGAGCCGCGACCCGATTGCATCCGCCATGTCTTCGGCCACGTTGCGGAGGTTGGCGACCACGCGTTCGCGGATGTCGCTGCGCTCGACCTTGCTCAGCTCGAACACGAACGCATCGATGATGTGCTGCTGCTCGACCGGCAGCTGACTGTGGAAGAACTGGTTGGCCTGGCTGTAGTGATCGGCAAAGCTCGCCGGGCGGACCCTGCGCTTGTCACCGGACTCGGCAACTGCGACCGACGTGAAGCCGCGCACCGGATCCTCACGGGGACCACGCTGCTCGGCCGGCCATGAATTGGGCTCGTAGTTGACGCGGCCCTGCGGATTGACGGCGGCCATGTGCCCGTCTTGTTGAAAATGAGCGACAGGGCACTTCGGCGCGTTGATCGGCAGATGGGCGAAGTTGGGACCGCCCAGTCGTTTGATC
>DATAJN010000485.1:0-5301 GCA_036262105.1 Ilumatobacteraceae bacterium | reverse complement strand
GTAGTCGACCGTGGCGCGTCAGCCTCACGCGGTCACCGTCGGTCACGACCAGATCGTCGAGACCGCTCGGATCGAGGGTGTCAATCGGGACTCCGTCGGTCATTCTCAACGCCAGTTGCAGGCCCTCGATGCGACGCGTTTCATCGTCGAGCGTCTCGCCGGCGGCCTCGGTCGACTCGCCCGCACACACAGCCGCCACATAGCGCTCGGGCGTGCGCACGTTCCACCAGCGATGGCCGTCTTGGTGTGAGTGCGCGGCGGAGCCGAAGCCGCGGTAGTTGCCCTGCCGCCAGTACAGGACATTGTGTCGGCACTCGTGACCCGGCATGGCCCAGTTGCTGACTTCGTAGTTGGGCAAGCCGGCGGCGGTCAGCAGGACGTCGGCGAGCTCGTACTTGTCGGCGAGGTCGTCGTCGTCGGGATGACGTGATGGATCCTCGGCAAGCGGAGTACCGGCCTCGATGGTGAGGGCATACGCCGACACATGTGGCGGCTTCAGAGCGAGCACACCCTCGAGCGTCGCCCGCCAGTCGTCGAGACTCTCGCCGGAGCCTCCGTAGATGATGTCGAGATTGAACGTCGCGATGCCGGCCGCGTGGACCGCCTCGACGGCACGCTCGACGTTGATCGGAACGTGGGTTCGTCCCAGCGCGGCGAGCACCGACGGCACCATCGATTGCACGCCGAGACTGACTCGGTTGACCCCCGCGGCGGCATAGACGCGCATCATCTCGGCTGTCACGTCGTCGGGGTTGCACTCCACGGTCACTTCGGCGCCAGAGACGACAGGCACCGCAGCCAACACCGCAGCCAGGTCGGCGGCAGGGACCCGTGTGGGTGTACCTCCCCCGATGAAGACACTCGTCACCGGACCAAGCGAGGCACGCTCGATGTCGACGCGCAACGCGTCGAGATAGTCGTCGATCAGATGGTCGCGATCGGTCCACGTGGCAAACGCGCAGTAATCACAGCGGTGCCTGCAGAACGGTATGTGGATGTAGACGCCGAAAGGCTCAGTAAACGCCAGAGTCACTACAACGGACGGTACAGCAGGTCGAGCGCATCGAGACGCTGACCCACCTGGTCGACTGGCACGTCGAGCATCGCCGAGATCGCCCGAGTGTCGTCGCCACGAACCGTGATGACCTTGCCATTGAAGTCCTGCCGCTGGACCTGGATCATCTTCAGGAAGCGGGTCAGCATCTCGAATGGCTGGCCGCGCAACTGGCTCAACTTGAGCAGATCGACGGCCAACTTCTTCGCCGCGGCCTCACCCTCGGCCGGAGCCGTGATGTCTTCGCGGGGCAGGAGCTGGTCGACCGGCACGCTGTAGAACTTGGCCAACCGCTCGAGACGGGGCACCGAGATGGCCCGCTCGCCACGCTCGTATGCACCCAGCACCGACGCCTTGAACTCTTCATTCGAGGTCGCTTCGACCTCCTGCAACGACAAACGCTTCTGCCGGCGTATCACCCGCAGACGTTCGCCCACCTTCCGACTATACGGTGATGCTGACGCATCATCTTCATCAAACTCGCGCATTGGCCCGTCTCCTCCGCTAATTGGCCCGCCTAAGCCACCATTGCATCGGCAACTGTGCCATGTTTGTTGAGAAAATACAACTCTCCGTGAGAAATCATTCCGATTCGTGACGGAGCGTCAGCAAAATTCCGGCAACCAGAGCGGCCGTTTCGACACGTAGAACGTTCGTCGACAACGCCACGTGGCGGGCGACAAGGTCTAGCTCGGCAGCGGTGAACCCGCCCTCGGGACCGATCAGAACGGTGTCGATGTCGCTGCCGATCTCATCGATTCCGGCGGGGTCGGCCAGCGCGCAACCCGGCCGCTGCGTGGCAGCCACTGAAAAAGGCACTACGTCGAGTATCTCCGGCAGCCACACGCGTCTCGATTGCATAGCCGCCTCTCGAGCGACACGGCGCAACCGCGCGACCTGACGGCGGGAGCGTTCTTCATCCCAGTGCACGATCGAGCGACTGCACTCGATGAAACCGATCGAGGTTGCACCAATCTCGGTGAGCTTTTGGACGATCCATTCCACGCGATCGCCCTTCGGTAATGCGCTGAAGATCGTCGCCGGCCGCTGGGCAGGTTCGGCAACCGGGTGCGATGCAATGTGAAGTCCATCGCCTTCCAAGGTCGCGGTCACCCAACTGCCGATGCCATCGCTGATCGTGATCACATCGGACTCACGGATGCGCAGAACGCGTCGCAGATGATGATCGTCTTCAGTGGTCAGTTGCGGCGCTGCAAGCGACTCGACGAAAACGTGCGCCGCCGAACCGCGCAGAACTGGGTTCACGAGAAAGCAGATTTGATCCGCGAGAACAGGCCGTGCTCGGCGCTACCCACGGCCTCGCCACGAGACTCGGCGTACTTCGTGAGCAGTTCGGTTTCGAACTCGGTGAGCTTGGTGGGAACCTGGACGACGATCTGCACCCGCATGTCGCCGCGACCGCGACCGTGCAACCGGTGCGCGCCCCGTTGGCGATACACGAACTCCTTGCCGGGTTGCGTGCCGGCCGGTACGGAGATCTCTTCCTCACCGTCGAGCGTCGGCAGCATGATCTTGGTACCGAGCGATGCCTGAGCGATCGAGATCGGCAACTGGGCGACCAAATCGTCGCCGTCGCGGGTGAAGGTGTCGTGGGCAGCGACACGAATGTGGACGTAGAGATCGCCCGCTCCCCCGCCGCGAGGCCCGACCGCACCGCGACCGGTGAGCCGCAACGTGGAACCCGTGTCGACACCCGCCGGCACATCCACCTGGTAGGTCTTCTCGGTGATCACCCGGCCGTCGCCCGTGCACGTTGCGCACGGCGTGACGATGACCTGGCCGAGCCCACCGCAGCGCGGGCAGGCGCTGGCCGTGACCATCTGGCCGAGCAGGCTCTGGCGGACGCGCTGCACCTGACCGCGACCGTTGCACTCGGAGCAGACGACCGGCTGAGTACCCGAGCCGGCGCCCGATCCGTCGCAGTCCTCGCAACGCAGCGCCGTGCGCACCTCGACGGGCAAGGTTGCGCCGAAAACCGCCTGTGCGAACGTGATGTCGGCGACCACTTCGAGATCCTGACCACGCGGCGGGCCCGCTGGACCACCGCGGCCGCCGCCGCCGCCGAAGGGGTTGCTCCCGCCACCGAAGAACGCGTCGAACAGATCGCCGAAGCCACCGCCATTGAACATGTCGCCGATGTTCGGGCCGCCTGCGGCCGAGCCGACCCCGGCCTCGCCGTAGCGGTCGTACCGAGCGCGAGTATCGGCATCGCTGAGCACTTCGTACGCCTGAGCGACCTGCTTGAACCGCTCCTCGGCCGCTTGGTCGCCAGGCTTGGCGTCGGGATGAAGCTCACGCGCCTTGCGCCGATACGCCTTCTTGATCTCGTCGGCAGTGGCGGTGCGTGAGACCCCCAGCAACTCGTAGTAATCGGCCACTATGCCGCGCCCTCCCCAAGTCGTTTGGCCAACCGATCGCTGACGACCTCCACCGTTGCCAACGCGTGCGGGTAGTCCAGGCGTGTCGGCCCGAGAATACCGATCGTGCCGACATGATCACCATCGACCATCACGGGGGAAACGACGACCGAGCAGACCGCGAGCGGCTCGACGCCATGCTCTGCGCCGATCGCAACCGTCAGCCCACGATCGAGGATGTCGCGGACCAACGACACCACGACGTACTGCTGCTCGAGGGTTCGCAACACGTTGCGCACCGTATCGACCGCGTCGAACGCGCGGGCCATCGACGATGCCCCACCGACGAACACCGACTCGTCGCTGCTGCCCTTGCGCAATGCCTCGAACGCCACGAGACACAAGGCGTCGACGGCCGGATCACCCGAGGAACGCTGCAGGTCGGTGACATCGAGCGAGTGGCCGATCATCGTGGCGTGCAGGTGTGCAGAAGCCGCCGAGAGCCGTACCTCTGACGTGTCGCCATCGAGCTCGATCGTCTGGTTGTCGATGGTTCCATTGCTGAACACCGCGACCACCAGGGCCACGCGGGCCGAGAGACCGACGATCTGCACTGACCGAACCGTGGCCAGTTCAGCCCTGGGGCCGACCACAACCGCCGCCTGCTGAGTGACTTGGGCGAGCAGGTTGGTGGTCTGGTGAAGCAACTCCTCGAGTCGACCGTGAGCGGTATCGAAGAACGTACCGACGCGCTGCGTGGCGACGGAGTCGAGCCGGCCCGGTGTCGCCATGTGGTCGACGAAGAACCGGTAGCCCTTGTCGGTCGGAACTCGGCCGGCCGACGTGTGCGGCTGAGCCAGGTAACCCTCCTGCTCGAGCACCGCCATCTCGTTGCGAACCGTCGCAGAGCTCACCCGCACCCCCGGCGCGTCGGCGATGTGCGTCGACCCCACCGGCTGCGCCGTGGCGATGTACTCCTGCACGATGGCTCGGAGAATGGAGGTCTTTCGTTCGTCGAGCATCTGGCACTCCAGGCTAGCGAGTGCCAGCCGCAACAAGCCTGCATCGGGCCAACGCTTCGCGGCCCTCGGCTCGCCTACGGTGTGCGCTCGTGTCCGATTCCATGGTTGCCGGCCCGACGCTGATCCTGCTGGTACGCCATGGAGCGACCGAGTGGTCGGAGAACGGCAGGCATACGGGTCGTACCGACGTGCCGTTGATCGACAAGGGTCGCCACCAGGCCGACCGCCTGCCGCCGCTGCTGGCCACACTTTCGGAGGGTGCACTCCCCCTGGTGTTCTCGAGCCCGCTCGAACGGGCGCGGGAGACCGCACGCCGCGCCGTTCCCGGAGTGGAGGCGACGATCGTCGACGCGCTCGCCGAGTACGACTACGGCGACTACGAGGGGCTCACCGCAGCCCAGATCGACGAGAACCAGCCCGGCTGGAACCTGTTCAAGGACGGGTGTCCGGGTGGCGAGAGCCTCCGTCAGGTCACCGCCCGTTGCGACGCGTTCATCGCCAAGCTCGAACGCACGGCGGCGCACGGAACCGCCATCGTGTTCACCCACGGCCACCTCAGCCGGATCTTGACCGCCCGGCTAGTCGGACTGTACCCCGAAGCCGGAGCCGTCCTGCAGAACGACACCGCCTCCGTAGGGATCATCGCCGACAAGCGTGGTGATTATGTGATCACCGGGTGGAACGTCCGCGCCGATTGAACGGAGGCGAGCCAGAAGACCGATTCCGACCCAAACGAGGGTGATCACGCTGCCGTAGCCGAGGCTCCATTCGGCACTGATGTGGTCGGCGACCCAACCAGTGATCGGTGCGCCGATCGGCGTCGTGCCGAGAAATGCCACGGCGCCGA
>DATAJN010000484.1:0-6057 GCA_036262105.1 Ilumatobacteraceae bacterium | reverse complement strand
TGGCCACGGATGACGCGATCGATTCGATGAGAAGCCGCTACCCGAGCCTGCCCTGGCCGCCGGACACGGCCAACTCGGCGACGGGCACGACGTCAACCTGCTCGGAGAGCGTGTAGCTGCGACGCCCGGGGTAGTACACGGTGATCCGGTCGAGCTGGAGATCGGCGAGGGCAGATCGGATTGACGGTGTGATCCGCGGAGCATCCGTACGCTTCACCTCGATACCCATTCGCTTGTCGCCTCGGACCAGCAGGAGATCCAGTTCGGCACCGTTCGACGTACGCCAGAAGTAAGGAGTCATCGTGTCGTCTGCCTGGCGAATGCACTCCTCGATGACGACACCTTCCCAGCTGGCTCCGACTCGAGCGTGACGTAGGAGCTCTACTCGACCGTCAATCCCGAGAAGGGTGTGAACGAGTCCCGAGTCTCGGAAGTAGACCTTTGGTGAACGGACTTGACGTTTGGCGAGATTCTCGTGCCACGGTTGCAGCACGCGCACCAGCATCATGTCGGCGAGCACGTCGAGGTACTTTCGCACGGTGGTCTCAGCGATCCCGAGAGCACGTGCCGGCTCGGCGCCATTCCATAGCTGTCCGTGGGCGTGGGCCACCAGCGCGAGGAAACGTTCGATGGTTGCAGAGGGAAGGCGCACACCGAACTCCGGGATGTCGCGCGTTGCCAGGGTGCGGATGTAGTTGATCCTCCAACGGATCGAACTCGGATTGTCGGCTGCGAGGAACGACCGCGGAAAGCCACCTCGAAGCCAGAGCTCGTCGAAACGATTGGCTCCGACGTCACCGATGCCGAGGCCACCGAGTTCGAGGATCTCCAGTCGGCCTGCCAGTGATTCAGCCGCTTGGCGAAGTGCGGAAGGCGAGGCGCTGCCGAGTACGAGGAAAGTCGCGGGCGCGGCAGGCCGGTCGGCCAGCACGCGCAGTATGGGGAACAGGTCGGGGCGGCGCTGAACCTCATCGATCACCACCACTCCGCTCAGACCCTCGAGCGCCACCATCGGTTCGTCAAGACGGGCCAAGTCACGTGGATCCTCGAGGTCGAAGTACGCCTCGTCATCGCTCGACAGAATCGACCGAGCCATTGTGGTCTTCCCCGTTTGCCGAGCACCGACCAGCAGTACGACTGGACTACGCGCCAACGCATGCTTCAGAGCTGCGCTGTCGTGTGGTCTCTCGATCACGCCAAAAGCATACCATGCAATTCCACGAGCGTAACGAGGAATTGCATGGAACTTTCGGTTCGGTACGGACCGAATCAACCATTTGATCCGTATGGATATTCTTCTGGACCGTCTACCAGACGATTGACCAGTGTTGCGAGCAGAATCAGATCAACGACGAGCACGTTCGGCCCTGAGAGCGGCCACGGCATCGGCGCCCGACAGGTGTCCCCTGGCAACCCCACGGAATCGCGCAACGAAGTCTTCGATACGGGTCGGCGAGCCCCAATCGCGGAGCAGCCGATCGATGTCGTCGACCGGTACGAGGGATCCGGTTGGCTTCTCGATCAGCGACAGTTCGTAACCGTACGATTCGAACATCCGCAGGTGATCCCGAGGTGAGACACCACCGACGCGCTCCGTCATCTCGCAGGAGAACTCGAACACGATGACGGGGTGATCACGCCCGATGGTTGCAGCGGCACCTCGCAGGACTATGGGCTCGACACCTTCGACGTCGATCTTGATGACATCAACCCGAGCGATGGCGAGGTCGTCGAAGCGCATCGTGGGCACGATCGTCACGTTGGGATCGAGGTAGTCGAACTCGTCCTGACCGAGGAGCCCACCGTTGGAACCGATCGCCGAGCGAAAGGCAGCGAAGCCGGTCGACTCGCCGAGCGCGAACGGAATGAGGTGCACGTTGGACAGTGCGTTGCGATGGATCGTGTGGGCGATGAGCCGAGCGTTGTCGGGATTCGGTTCGATCGCATAGACCAGACCCTGGGCACCAACGATGCCGGAGGCCAAGAACGTGTGCCAGCCGACGTTGGCCCCGATGTCGACGAACACCGAGCCCGAAGCGAGGAATCTCCGCAGCACGTGCTCGACGTGCGGTTCCCAGAACCCATCAACGATGATCGCTGCCGACACCGACTGGTCGGCCGTGTCCAACGCGACCTGGATGCCCTCGACGGAGACGTAGGCAACATCCGCTTTCGACAGTCGCACCGAGAACGGGCTCGGCGAGCGTTGGCGATCAACACTTCCAAGCACTTGCCGTACCGACGATGCGGTCAGCCCGGCCGATTGCAGGATGCTGCGGACGAGGTCGACCGACTCGGGACTGACACCATCGGGGAACAGCAGCGCCACCAAGTCGTCCACCGGCACGGTCGGCTGATCACCGAACAACTCCGGATTGGCTGATCGGGGCGTCGTCGCCCTGTGGATCGCTCGTTTGATGCGTGAACCGATTCGAAGCAACCCATCGGCGGCACGCTCCAGCATCTGGCCAGTGTGTCACGCCCAAACTGAAGCACGAAAGGACCTCGGTACACTCTCGGCCGCATGTCTTTACGCTCGGCGGCCGCACACAGGAATCTGCTGTACCTGCTGTCGCTGAAAGAGCTCCGCACCCGCTACAAGAAGTCGATCATGGGCTGGGCGTGGAGCCTGTTGAATCCGCTGACGCAGATGGTGATCTTCTCGATCATCTTCCTGAAGGTCTTCATCCAGCCGGCGCCCATCGGCCACCCGAGTGGCATCGCCAACTTCCCGCTGTTCTTCCTGTGCGGCTTGCTCCCGTTCAACTTCTTCTCGATCTCGGTCGGCGTGGCCATGGGCAACGTGCAAGGTGGCTCTGGACTGATCAAGAAGGTCTCGTTCCCCCACGAGCATCTGGTCTTCTCGGTGGTGATCGCTCAATTCATCACGATGCTCATCGAGTTCGTCGTGTTGTCAGTCGCGCTGATCATCGCCGGAAACATGGTGTTGCAATGGATCCCTGTGCTCCTACTGATTCTGCTGCTGCTGTCGATCTTCACCACGGGCCTGGCTCTGGCGCTATCCGCCGCAAACGTGTTCTTCCACGACGTCAACTACCTGTGGGGCATTCTTGCTCAACTGCTCTTCTACGCCTCGCCGATCATCTACGACGCCAACAACCCGAGGATCCCGAAGTCGCTGCGGATGATCTCGGCACACGGTCCGACTGGCAGCTTCATCACCTCCGTCAGGAACGTGATGTACGACCTCACGATGCCCTCGTGGCGCAACTTTGCGGCGATGGTCCTCTACGCGGCGGTCTCGTTTGCCTTCGGCGCGTTCGTCTTCACCAAGCTCTCCCCAAGGTTCGCGGAGGAGATGTAGCGATGAGCGATGTCGTGCTCGAGGTCGACCACCTCACCAAGACGTTCCGCATCCACCGTGAGCGGGCCAACTCTCTGAAGCAGCGCATCGCTGCCAAGGGCCGCAATCGCTTCGACGAGTTCATCGCCCTGCAAGACGTCACCTTCGATGTACGCGAAGGAGAGGTCTTTGGTGTGATCGGGCACAACGGCTCAGGTAAGTCGACCTTGCTGAAGTGCATGGCGGGCATCCTCCAGCCGAACGAGGGCGCTGTGCGAGCGCATCGCCGCATGTCGGCGCTTCTGGAGCTGGGCGCCGGCTTCCATCCCGAGCTGACGGGGCGCGAGAACGTGTTCCTCAACGCGGCGATACTCGGCATGGGGCGACGCGACATCGCCGCTCGTTTCGATGAGATCGTCGCGTTCTCAGGGCTGGAGACCTTCATCGACCAACCAGTAAAGACCTATTCATCCGGCATGTACGTGCGCTTGGCGTTCTCCGTGGCGATCAACGTCGACCCCCGCCTGTTGATCATCGACGAGGTGCTGGCAGTCGGTGACGTCACCTTCCAGAAGAGATGTCTGGAGAAGTTCGTGGAGTTCCGCAACGACGGCCGCACCATCGTGTTGGTGACACACGACCTGGCCAGCGTCCGCAACATGTGCGACCGGGCGATCTGGCTGAAGCAGGGCCATGTGAGCGGTGAGGGCGACCCGAAGGAGTTGGTCGAGGCGTACACCGAGAGCATGCTGGGGGCCAGTCCGCAGGGTGAGACCGGAAGTACGCGACGCGGATCCGGCGAGGTGATCATCGACAGCTTGGAGATGTTCGTCGGCGATGGCCTGGTGCCCGTCACGCGTTTCCAAACGGGCGACACCGTGCGCTTCCGCATGCACTACAACGCATCGAGATCAGTGCCCCGACCAGTCTTCGGCATCTTCATCGATGCGCTTGGCGGCGCAACGGTTTCGGCGCCATGCACCCGCGACGTCGGTCTGATTCCCGACTCTGTGTCAGGTGAGGGCTGGGTCGAGCTTCTGGTGCGCGACATCAGCCTGTTGCCGGGTGCGTACGACGTGCACACGGTCATCCACGACTTCAACCGCCAACACGAATACGACCACCTCCAGCTCGCAGCCCGGTTCGACGTGACGACCGGAAGGCCGTACGAATCGACGGGGTTGGTCACGCTGCGCCCGGAGTGGACACTCAGCTAGCTACGGCGGTGAAAGAGTGCGGCGATCCGGTGAAGGATCGAACCGATCCGTGACCGCTTCGGCGGGACCACCGGCAGTCTCGGCCAGCAGTCGGTGCGCTGCGGGGTTGGGTTCGCCACGACGTCGGCGATGAGGGCTTCGATCGGAACATCCTCCATCGCGTTCAACCCCGACTCAGCGATTGCGGCGTTCGAAGAGCCACCACGTGACGTCATCCCAGCCTGCGTCCCTGCTGAGGAACCCGGAGTCCGCTTGCACCCAATCTGGGAACAGCTCGGCGAAAATCGCTCCATAGTCTCGCTTGAAGAGAGCGCTGTCGTGACCTCGATAGTGGACCTCCGTTGTCTCCTCAGCGAAGTATTCGCCCATGAACACCCAGCGAGCCGAGGTACGCACCATCTCGGACATCACCAAAGGCAGGGTCGAGTCCGGCTGGTGGATAAGGACCCCCATCGTGAAGACCAAATCAAACCATCGGTCACGAAACGGTAGGTCGCGCCCTGGACCTGAGATCGCGTTGACGCCGGGGACCTCGGCATGCAGGCGAGCAATGGCCTTCGTGTTGACATCGATACCGAACGATGCGCCACTCCGGAGCAGCGGGACCAGCCACCTGAGGTTTCCGCCGACGTTGCATCCGACCTCGAGAACGGATTGGAACCCGATCGTGTCGAACAGGTCGTTCCAGAATGCCTCACGCAATTCGTAACCGCCTGCGTTGCGATCGACATAGTCGTCACCGAAGTCGCCTCGCCACAGAGCCTCGAGCCGAATCGCCTCTGAGCCTGTCTCCGGCACGTCATCCATCTCTACCTCCGTACATGAATTCCGTTAGCCCCGAGATAGTTCTTGGCATCGAGTGGCGTCTGCTCCGAGAAGTGAAACATACTGGCGGCTGCGACAGCCGACGCTTCTCCAGCCTTCAGCGCCGCCAGCATATGTGCGTACGAGCCTGCGCCGCCACTGGCGATCACGGGGACAGACACCGCACGACTCACATCACGAGTGATCTCCAGGTCATAGCCCGACATCGTTCCATCGCGGTCGATCGACTGCAGAAGAATCTCACCGGCACCTCGTTCCGCAACCTCACGAGCGAGATCAACAGGGTCTCGAACGGTCTCGTGCGATGCCGATCGGGTCCAGACCCGCGCACCGTCCGGGCCGAGTCGGAAGTCGATCGAAACAACAATGCATTGTGACCCGAACTGCGCTGCAGCCTCATCGATGAGGTCGGGATGCTCTACCGCGGCGGACCCAATGCAGACCTTGTCTGCGCCGACTTCGAGTAGCCGACGAACCTCGACGAGACGACTAACACCACCGCCGACCGTGAGCGGCATGAAGCATTCGTCGGCCAGCTCGTCGATGAGGTCGTAGTCGGGTGGGCGTTGCTGACGGGAAGCTGACACGTCGAGAAAGACCAACTCGTCAACGGCACGCAACTCGTAGACCTTGATGGCTTGCATCGGGCTGCCGACGGGCCGTCGCGAATCGAACGCGATGCCCTTGACGAGACCGAAGTCCTTGTAGAGC
>DATAJN010000483.1:0-2881 GCA_036262105.1 Ilumatobacteraceae bacterium | reverse complement strand
CCGGAGTACGCCTTACGGCGACCCGGGGTGATCTGCAGCGATCCGACGACCGTTGCATGGGGAGTCGCCCCATGACGACCCTCTATGTCCTGTGCGGTCTCCCCGGCGCAGGGAAGAGCACGTGGGCACGGGAGAACGCCGGTCGTCTGCAGGCCGTCGTCGTGTGCTCGGACGACGTGCGCCGGGACCTCGAGGCCGAGGGGCGAGATCCATGGGACGGCGACAGCGTCTTCGCAGAAGTGGAGCTGCGCGCCCGGGGTCTGCTCCGGGCCGATCGATCCGTCGTGCTCGATGCGACGCACTTCCAGCGCCGATACCGGACCTACATCCAGGACGTGGTGAGCGGGATCGAGGTGCAGCGCGTCGGCGTCTGGTTCGTCGTGCCGCTCGAGGTCTGCCTGCAGCGCAATGCCGGGCGCAACAGCCTCGCCTTCGGCGACCGGCGCATGCCGGACGAATTCGTGCGCGCTCTGGCGGAGGCGTTCGAGCCGCCAGGTAGCGACGAGTTCGACGAGATCGTCGCCGTGAACCCGTAGCCACCCACCCTCAGTGGAGCGAGCAACCTACAGTTGGCCTCATGACTGGCGTACTGAAGGTCATGGTGACCAATCGCGGTGCGGCGAGGGCCAAGTACGGCGCAGAGGGGTGGACGAAGCTGAGGCATGCTGTGGCCGCCCTGGTTGCCGCTGACCAGCGACGCGGCATCACGACGCGACTGATCGCGCTCGACGCTCCTGCCGCCCTGAAGAAGGTCGGCGCCGCCGCCGTCACCCATGCCGACGACGTCGCCGGCATCAAACTCGCCATCGACGCCATCTATCGATCCTGGAACCCCGCATACCTCGTACTGCTCGGCGGACCGGACATTCTCGGCACGGTCAACCTCAACAACCCGCTATGGACCGGCGACCCCAACGACGATCCCGATCGGTTCATCCCGAGCGATCTTCCGTATGCATGCGACGTCGCGCTGTCGATGTCGCCGTCGGACTATCGCGGCGCGACCCGCGCCGTTGGTCGCATCCCCGACCTCATGGGCGCCACCGATCCCGCCGTGTTGATCACCCAGCTGGCGCGCTCGACCAACGCCACCTCCTTCGTACGGCAGTCGCCCGAGCCCGTCTTCGCGGTGAGCGCCAAGGTGTGGTCCGCATCCACGCGGAAGTCGATCGCGGGGCTGGCGGATGTGGGCGGTGCGGTGCGCACGTCTCCGGCAGAGGGACCGGTGTGGACGAAGACGGACACTGCGCCGCAGATCCACTTCGTCAACTGTCATGGCGGCGAGTTCGATCCCCTCTGGTACGGACAGCAATCGCCGAACAACTGGAACCTGCCGACGGCGATTTCCGCGGCGTCGCTGCCCGGACTCGTCGTCGCCGGCACCGTTGTTGCCGCCGAGTGCTGCTATGGCGCCGCCCACTGGCCGCCGGCGGCCGCGCTCGGCCAAGCCAGCGTAGCGATGACCTATCTCGCGCAAGGGGCCGCCGGCGTGTTCGGTGCGTCGACCGTTGCCTACGGCCCGGCGGCGTCGAACAACTACGCCGACGTCGTGTGCCGGCTGTTCGTCGACGAGGTGCTCGGCGGCGCGTCGCTCGGTCGTGCGGCCCTGTCGGCGCGCCAACGCTTCGTGCAGTCGCAGTCGTTTCTCGATCCGACGGACGTGAAGACGCTCGCCCAGTTCAACCTGCTGGGCGACCCGTCGACGGTGGCGTTTGTCGCTCCTCCGGCCGCACCGACCACGCGCAAGGGACGGAGCCGCGCCGTCGCCGCGCCGCACGCGTCAACTGCGGTGACGTCGCGCCGCGAGATGTTGAGGGCGATCGGCGACGCCTTGCAGCAGACGGCGGTGACGTGCCGCGACGCGGCCCGACCGCGGCCGACGATTACAGCCACTGCACTGGCTGCGTTGCTAGGACGCGATATCCCGAGCACGGTGACAATCAGGACCTTCGATGCCGATCGAACCGTTGGGCTCGCCGCGACGACCAATCGCGGGCCGCGAGCCCACGTCGTGTTCGTCCCGGCACGTGATCGTCGCGGAGACACGCTCGTCGTCGTGCGCGAGGAACCGGGGGGCCAGAGCGAGATCCGCACGGCGGTGAGGCGATGACGCCAGAATCGACGCGCGGTACCGTGTCGGTCACGCGTGTCGCGTCGGGCTCCAAGAGCGAGCACGTCAACGTGGTATTGACCACCCCGGAGCGAAGCTTTCTCCTCCGCCACATCGGCACCGGAGCGTTCACCATCGATCCCAGCCTGGTCACGCTCGACGGCAAGACCGTGCGGGTCACCGGCTACCCCGGCAACAGCGTGTTCCTGCTCACTGAAGACCCACTACTCGATGAAGAGTGACACCGCCGCGACATGCGGCGAGGCGACGACGAGCTGATCGCCAGTTGCCGCTTTGTTGCCGCCGCCCAGATCGAGATCGGCATCGCTGATCTGGTTCGAGTCGCTCATCACGACCGCCAACAGAACGATCGCCGTGCCACGCTGGTCGGACGACAGATCGACATCGAAGGTCACGGCGCGAGGGACGCGCGGGTCGATCGCATCCGTCGGTCGTTGCCACACCGTGGCACCGGCTTTGCTCCAGCCGTCGGGGAGGCTCGCCGGTTGTGCGTTCGAACCCGACGCGATGATGAGCGCCGGCCAAAGAACGCCGAGCGGCACGACGCCGTTGCTCGGCACGTCGTGTCGCAACAACGCCACCTTGACCTGGTTCGACAGCAGGGGGTCGCTCCAGCGGTGGTGGACGAGGACGTGCACCGCTGGGTGGCGATTCGTGATCGACACCTCCGGCGTGACACCCGCCGGTCCACTCACCGAGGCGCAGCTCGACACCATCGCTCGGCCGGGGCCGGCGGTCAGCCCGGCCAGG
>DATAJN010000482.1:0-8319 GCA_036262105.1 Ilumatobacteraceae bacterium | reverse complement strand
CCGCTCCTTGCGTGGCATGTTGCCGAGAGGCGGCACGCTGCTCGGTACCCGCCGCGGCAGCCCCTACGACGACCCGGATGGCCCCGAGCAGGTCGCCGCGACGTTCCGCGACATGGGGATCGACGGGCTCGTGGTGATCGGTGGCAACGGTTCCCTGACCGTCGCCTGCAACCTCCACCGTGATCTGGGTCTGCCGATCGTCGGCGTGCCGAAGACCATCGACAACGACATCGTCGGCACCGACATGACGTTCGGCTTCACAACGGCCGTGCAGATTGCCACCGATGCCATCGATCGGTTGCACACAACGGCGGAGAGCCACGACCGGGTGATGATCGTCGAGGTGATGGGTCGTCACTCGGGATGGATCGCCACCTATGCCGGCATTGCCGGCGGTGCCACGGCAATCCTGATCCCAGAGGAACCGTTCGACATCGAGGAGATCTGCCGGTTGTTGCACCATCGTCACGAACGCGGCCGCTACGCATCGATCGTCGTGGTCGCCGAGGGCGCCGAGCCGCGGGTCGACACCATGCCGACGCGCGAGAAGATCTACGACCGGTTTGGTCACGTTCGCCTCGGTGGCATCGCGGACACGATTGCCCATGCCATCGAAGCCCGGACCGGCCTGGAGACACGGGTCGTACTCCTGGGGCACGTACAGCGCGGCGGTACACCTTCGGCCTACGACCGAGTCCTCTCCACGCGATATGGCATCGCCGCCATCGACGCCGTGCACAACTGCGACTGGGGGAAGATGACGGTGTTGCGCGGCACCGACGTCAGGATGATTCCGCTCACCGAGACTGTGGGCAAGACGCGCTACGTCGATCTGCACCTGTATCACGACGTTGCCGAGGTGTTCTTCGGGTAAATCGCCTGGCGATGCGGGCCGGGGTAGGTAGTGTCGATCGAAATGAGCCAACCTCTCGTCTCGGCCCGAGGTCTCGTCAAGCGGTACGGCGATTTCGTCGCTGTCGACGACATCGACTTCGATGTCGAGCGCGGTGAGGCCTTCGGCTTCCTCGGTCCCAACGGTGCAGGCAAGTCCACAACGATGAGGATGATCGGATGCGTGTCGCCTCCATCGGCCGGCACCCTGCAGTTGTTCGGGATGGAAGCGGCAACGCAAGGGCGCCAGATCCGCGCCCGCCTCGGCGTGGTTCCCCAGCTCGACACACTCGACACCGAGCTGAGCGTGATGGAGAACCTGGTCGTGTACGGCCGCTACTTCGACATCCCCCGTGCCGAGTGCCGGCGCAGGGCGAAAGAGCTCCTCGAGTTCGTTCAGCTGAGCGACCGAGCCGACAGTGTCGTCGACAACCTGAGCGGTGGCATGAAGCGGCGCTTGTCGATCACGCGCTCGCTCATCAACGAGCCGGATCTGCTCCTGCTCGACGAGCCGACGACGGGTCTCGATCCGCAGGCGCGTCATGTCCTGTGGGATCGGCTGTACCGGTTGAAGCACGACGGGGTCACGCTGATCATCACCACGCATTACATGGACGAGGCTGAGCAGCTCTGCGACCGGCTGGTGGTGATGGACGGCGGTCGGATCGTCGCCTCGGGTTCGCCGCGGTCGCTGATCGAGGAACACTCGAGCAGAGAGGTCCTCGAGCTGCGTTTCACCCTCGACGGCGAGGTCGATCGGGGGTCCGACATCACCGGCATCGGCGAGCGTATCGAAGTGCTTCCGGATCGAACGCTCGTGTATGCCGACGATGGCGAGGCGGCTCTGGCCGCGGTCCACGCTCGCGGTGTGCAGCCGATCAGTTCTTTGGTACGGAGGTCGAGCCTCGAAGACGTGTTCTTGCACCTCACCGGGCGAACGCTGGTCGACTGACGATGGCGATGACGACACCGGGGCCCGTCCGCGTAGCGTTCTGGCACGCGGCCGTGTTCAAGCGGCTGTGGGTCACCAACGTGCTCGCCTCGATCATCCAGCCTCTGCTCTACCTGCTCGGGCTGGGCGTCGGAGTCGGTTCGCTCGTCAACCGCACATCCCGCGCCACCGACGTGCTCGGCGGGGTGTCGTACGTGGCCTACATCTCGCCGGCGTTGATGGTCACGACCGCCATGGCTCTGGCATCCACCGAGAGCCTGTGGCCGATCATGAGCGGGTTCATCTGGAAGCGTTCCTACCACGGGATTGCGGCGACACCGCTCGGCGCCGGCGACATCGTCGGTGGTCACGCTCTGTGGATGGCGGCACGATGTGTCGTGGCCGCCGGGGCCGTAGCGTTCGTGCTTGCGTTCTTCCCCGAAGCACGCGATTGGGGGCTCATTCCCGGCGTTCCAGTGGCAGCGCTCACAGGGATTGCATTCGCGATGCCGTTGATGGCGTTCTCGATCCTGCGCAAGAACGACGTCGGCTTCGCGGCGATGAACCGGTTCGTCATCATCCCCCTGTTCCTCTTCGGGGGAGCGTTCTACCCGATCTCGCAACTACCCACCTGGACCCAGGTCATCGTCAAGTTCCTGCCGCTGTGGCATGGCGTCGAACTGGCTCGTGCCTTCACCGTCGGAGACATCGGAGGTTCGGCATCGCTCGGGCACGTTGTGGTGCTGTTGTGCTGGACCATCGGCGGGTCCGTGCTCTCGTACAGATTCATGCGACGGCGGCTCTACGTATGACCCTCGTACTGCGGATGTTGCCTCCGACGCTGCGCGATGTTCGCCGGCCGCAGCGGATGGTCGGTCGCAACGTCGTCGCCTACCGCCGGCAGTGGCTGATCATCTTCAGCGGCTTCTTCGAGCCGTTGTTCTACCTGCTCTCCATGCGGGTCGGCCTCGGAGATCTGATCGGCACCGTCAAGGTCGGTGGGCGCGCAGTGCCGTACGACGAGTTCGTCGCCCCGGCGTTGATGGCGGCATCGGCAATGAACGGCGCCGTGTACGACTCGACGATGAACGTGTACTTCAAGATGAAGTGGGCTCACATCTACGACGCCGCCTTGGCCACACCGATGTCGGCGGGCGACGTCGCCGTCGGCGAGATCTCCTGGGCCTTGATCCGTGGCCAGATCTATGCCGTCGGATTCCTGTGCGTGATGTGGGGTCTGGGACTGGTCGGCTCGCCGTGGGTGCTTCTGGCCCTGCCGTGCTGCGCGCTCATCGGGTTGGCCTTCGCGTCGGTGGGCTTTGCGGTGACCACCTTCATGCGTGGCCTCAGCGACTTCGAGTTGGTGCCGACGGCGACGATGCCGATGTTCTTGTTCTCGGCCACCTTCTTTCCCTTGAGCAGCTACGGATCGTGGGCTTGGTTGGCCCAGCTGTCGCCCCTGTACCACGGCGTTGCGCTGGTCCGGGCAGCAAACGCCGGCGTGTTCACGTTGTCGAGCATCGGTCATGTCGCTGTGCTGTGCGCCATTGCCTCGGTCGCGATGACAGTCGCTGCTCGCCGCCTCGGCAGGCTGTTGCTGTACTGAAAGCGCCCGGCGGCACCCCTACGCCGTCGTCGTAGTCGGGGGCGTTGGAACCGATGGGAATGCCGGCTGCGACGAAAGGACCAGACCGGGGAAGTCGTACCGAGTGAGCGGCTTGCTCTGCAACTCGCCACTACCTGCCGGCCATTGTTGGGGCACACCGTCGATCGCGATCGCAACGCTCGACACGCCGGTGATCTCCGACGCTGTCAACACGATCTGGGCGACGCCGTCGATCAACGCTTCGCCAGTGAGTTGCTGCAGGTCGCTCGACACGTTGACGATGAGCTCACCTCCGTCGAGACTGACTCCGAGAAGGCGTGTGCCCGGAGGAATTGCCGAGCGCAGCATCGCTTGTAGTTCCTCGGTGTTGGGACCCTCGAACAGGGCACGCATGGCCTCGGCCGGCGTGTCGCCGACATCTCTGGCCACCGATTGAAGGGTTCGCGGCTGGCCGAGGATCTCGGGGGACAGCAGGTAGATCCTTCCTGAGCCCGTCGCCGCGCCGGCCGCCTGGTCGAGGTTGTTGGAGAGATCGTGCCGGTCACGTTCGGCGATGTCGCGAGGTGAGCCCTCCGAATCGATCGAGCACGAAGTGAGCGCGACTGCGACCAGCGCGACGATCATCGCCACCGGCAACCGGTGTCGATGCGAAGTCATCCGATCGCCACCTCCTCGGCGGGTAGCTCGAGCACGAACCGGGCGCCGGTTTCGCCGTCGGGTCGATCCTCCACCCACACTCGGCCACCGTGCATGCGCACGTGCTCATCGACCAGGGCCAACCCGAGCCCCGCACCGTCGCTGCTGGATCGCCGCCCCGCCACCGCGCCGCGTGCGAAACGCTCGAACACCAGCGATCGTTCCTCGTTTGGGATACCGGGGCCGTGATCTTCGACGGCGATCCACACGTGGGCGAGCGGCTCTCCCTCGCCCTCCGCTTCACTGACGATGATCGCCGGCTCGCCGCCGCCGTGCACGCGCGCGTTGTCGATCAGGTTGGCCACGACTCGAGCCAAGCGACGGCGGTCGCCGCGCATGATCAAGCCCTCGGCGCGTTCGCTGACGGTGACCTTGGTGGTCGGCATGCTGCTGACGGCCACGGCCTGTCGCACGAACTCGGCGACGAGGAGATCTTCGAGATGGAGGCGGATCGCACCGGCATCGAAACGCGAGATCTCCAGGAGGTCTTCGACGAGGCCTTGGAACCTGGCGACGTCGCCGACCAGCAGGTCGAGAGCCGCCTGCGCACGATCGGGCATGTCGTCACGGCGCGCCTGCATCACTTCGACGCTCGCCGCCAGCGTCATCAACGGCGAGCGCAGCTCATGGCTCACATCGCTGGCGAATCGGGCATCGCGCTCGACGCGGTTCTGCAACGCCTCGGCCATGTCGTTGAAGGCGGTCGAGAGCAGTTGCAGGTCATGATCGTCGGTGTTCTCCAGTCGCGTGTCGAGCCTCCCACCGGCGATGGCCTTCGCGGCCTGGGCGGCGTCGCCAAGTGGGCGGATCGCTCGTTTGGCGGCGAGCATGCCGGTGACGGCGCCGGCCAGGGTGGTGATGAGGCCACCGAACAACAAGCTGAGCCCGACGTTGCGGAGCGTGGTGTTGGCGTCGGCGAGGTCGGCGAACTCGAAGTAGGAGGCATCGGACTCCTCGAGGGGAATGCCGATCACCAACGTCGGGACCTTGTTGAACCGGATGATCATCTTCGCGGGAACGCGGTCGTTGATCACCCGGGTCTGCATCGACGCGGGGATCACGTCGGATGTGAACTTGGCCGACGGAGATGCCCACGCCCCATCGATGTTGATGGCCAACTGGCCGACGCCGACCTGCTGCAGGCGGTCGATGATGGTGTTGGCGCTGGTGTTACCGGTGCTGATCTCGCGCTGAACGATGCTGGCGTCGCGGTACGCCTGCTCGGTGCTCGAGCGCTCCCGCTGGTTGAGAAGGCTGCTGCGGGTGAACGAATAGGCGACCGCGGCGAGGAACGTCGACAGCAGCAGGGCGCCGACGATGAACATCGACATGATCCGCGTTCGCAAGCCGAAGCGTGCCGGGCGCCAGTTCGCAAAAAGACCGACGGCGCCACGGACGAGGCCACGTCGTGGCTGCGATGCGACGCTGTCGGTGGTGACGGTCACGACTGTAGGCGATACCCGAGGCCTCGCACCGTCACGACATGACGAGGATTGGCGGCATCGGCTTCCACCTTGGTGCGCAGGCGCCGGACGTGAACGTCGACGAGCCGGCCATCGCCGAAGTAGTCGTACCCCCAAACCTTGTCGAGCAGGCTCTCCCGACTGAACACCCGGCCGGGGTTCTGAGCCAGCTCGCAGAGCAGACGGAACTCGGTCTTGGTGAGATGCAGCTCCGTGCCAGCACGCAACACCTTGCCCTCGTCGGGAATGATCTCGAGATCGCCGAACACGAGCCGGGCATGCGACGGGCTGATCGGGCGCACCCGGCGCAGCAGCGCCCTGATGCGGGCCGAGAGCTCCTTCGGCGCAAATGGCTTGGTGAGATAGTCGTCGGCGCCCGCCTCGAGGCCGGCGACCACGTCGTGCGTGTCGTTGCGCGCCGTCACCATCACGATCGGCACGTCGCTGTTACGGCGCAGTGTTCGGCACAGCTCGAAGCCGTCCATGCCCGGCAGCATGATGTCGATCAGCACGACATCGGGAAGAGCGCGTTGGAACAATCCAATGGCCTCTTCGCCGCTTCCTGCCTCATCGACGGTCCAGCCCTCGTCTTCCAGGGCCAGCTTGACCGCCGTTCGGATGCGCTCGTCGTCTTCGACGGAAAGGATGCGAGTACCCACGGCTCACATGATGCCAGGGTTAGGGCCCGGTTTTGTGACCGTCAGCAGTTCGACCATCAGATCGAACAGGACAGGATTGGCGGCCAGCACCTCGTCGTGACCGAGCGGACCGCCGTCGAAACGGCCGGTGCGGCAACCTGCCTCCCGGGCGATGAGCTCACCAGCCGCCCAATCCCAGGGGCCGAGCCACTTCTCGTAGTACACGTCGAGCCTGCCTGCGGCGAGGTGACAAAGGTCTGTCGATGCCGCGCCGAACCTGCGAATGTCGCGGATCTTGGAGATGAGCTGAGCGAACCGTTGGCCCTGATCGTGGCGGCGATCGACGAGGTAGGAGAAACCTGTCGCAACCAAGGCGTGCTCCAGGTCGGCCGTAGTGCTGCACTGGATCGGCGCACCGTTCAGAAGCGCGCCGCGCCCGGCGATTGCCGTGAACAGCTCACGTGCGCTCGGCACGTAGACAGCACCGGCAAGCGGCCCGTCGTCGACCAGTGCGGCGATCGACACGCCATATCCGGGTAGGTCGTACAAGAAGTTCGTCGTACCGTCGATCGGGTCGATCAGCCAGCGCACACCGGATGCGCCGGCGGAATCGGTGCCTTCCTCGCCGACGAGCGCATCGTCGGGTCGCTCGGCCAGCAGCCCCTCGACGATCATGCGCTCGGAAGCACGGTCGAACTCGGTGACGACGTCGGTATCAGACGACTTGCTCGACATCGACTTGACACCGCTCTTGCGCCCTTCGAACACGAAGTCGCCCGCGGAGACGGCAAGACGCGCCGCGAGGTCGCACAGCTCCTGCGCGAGATCAGCCACGTGGGGAGTCGTTCTTCTCTCGCCGCTCGATTTCTTTCCATTCGCCGAGTGCTCTCAACACCAACACGGCGACCACGCTCATTCCGAGCGCGGCAATGATCGCGCCGAACAAGGCACCGAGCCCGCGCTCGGTCGAACAGGTTCCGTGACACTGCAGCTTGACGAGTGTGTAGCCGATCAATCCGCCTGCCAGGCCGCCGAACAGGATCGCCACGAACGCGGCGGCGCGTGCCTTGGGTGGCGGAAGCGCCGAGAGCGGGTCATCGGTGTCGGCCACGGCTCACATCGTAGGTTGCACCCCCCGCTTGGGCGCGATGCAGGAATGCTCAATTCCGCCACCGCGCCCGTTCGGCGACTTGAGCGCGCAATTGGAACCAGCGCTGCTGGAATCGCGCCCATGTCGCCGGGAGGTGATGTGCCGAGGCGGTCGGGCCACCGAGCCGTAGAGTCACCGGCCGTGCGTGTCACCGTGGTCGTGCCGACCTACAACGAAGCCGGCAACATCGAACGGCTGTGCCGCGAGGTGCGCCGCGCCGCGCCCGAGGCGCGCCTGCTGATCGTCGACGACGCGAGTCCGGATGGCACGGCCGCGCTTGCCGAAGCACTCGATCGAGAGCTCGGCCAGATCCAGGTCCTGCACCGATCGACGAAGTCGGGCCTGGGAGCAGCCTATCGCGCCGGGTTGCGCGCCGCGATCGACGACGGGGCGGAGATCTGCGTGCAGATGGATGCCGACCTGTCGCACGATCCGGCTGTGCTGCCAGCGTTGATCTCGATTGCCGAGCATGGAGCCGACCTGGCCATCGGCAGTCGGTACGTCCCCGGCGGCCTCACCGAGAACTGGCCGCGCAACCGGCGGTGGCTGTCGCGCTGGGGAAACAGGTACGCGGCCGGTGTCCTCGGACTGGCCATCAACGACGCCACAGCGGGCTATCGCGCCTATCGGTCCGAGGCTCTGGAACGAATGCGTTTCGACAACGTGGTCGCCGAGGGATACGGGTTCCAGGTGGAGATGGCCTATCGGCTGGTGCGGATCGGGGGCAAGGTCGTCGAGTTTCCGATCACCTTCCGCGATCGTACCGAGGGCGCCTCGAAGATGTCCGGCGGGATCGTCAGCGAGGCGCTTGTGCTGGTTGTCAAGCTGTGGGTGGCCGACTTCGGCGGCCGCCGGCGGAGGCGGCGAGAGGGCGGCTGACGCCGTCGGTGGGCTTCTCGAGCCGCTACCCGCGACCGTGGGCAGCTGGCAAGATGGCGCCATGA
>DATAJN010000481.1:0-6537 GCA_036262105.1 Ilumatobacteraceae bacterium | reverse complement strand
CTGCCGTCTTGCCGGCGAGGGCACCGCCCTGGACGACCACCTTGACGTCGGCCCACTGGCCTTCGCGGAGGTCGGCAACCGCATCGGCGCCCGACTTGGTCGGTGAGAACAGGACGCGGTTGTAGTTGGTGTGCTGGTCGTTGGAGGAGTCGTACAGGTAGGCGTTGAGGCCGTACTTGTCGGTGCCGAAGTCGAGCACGCGCAAGCGCATCTCCTGCGGAGGATTGTATGACATCGGAACGTTCGTCCAACCCGTCGCCGGCGACGGTGCGGCCTGCGCGAACGGAGCCTGACCGGCGTAGCCGGCCGGGTGGTCGTACTGTAATCCGAACGACGCGACGAAGTTCGCGAGGTCGGTGGGCGAGATGTAGTTCGTGGCGATGCCGCGGCCCGACAGGAACGTGTGATAGTCGAGCGTCGGCCCGTTGATCGCGCCGCCGGCACCGCCCGCCCATTCGATCTGGGCGACTTTCAAGCCGCCGCGCTCCGCGGATTGGGCGATCGTCTCGGCCTGCAGCACTCCGGGATCGAACGCTGCCGTTCGGTTACCGATCGGCTGGCCGTTGACGTGGAAGGTGTTGTTCGTCGAGCCGGTGACCGCCGGCCAGGCACCCGTGGCCAGCGTGAACCAACCAGCCCCGGTGTTGGGTGGCGCCTGGGTGAGCAGGCCGTTGTCGGCCGCCTTCACGCCGTGGCGCAACAGGTCTCGGAAGCCGGGCACCACGCCTTGCTTCGCGTAGCTCTCGACGAGGTCCTGACGCATCCCGTCGGATACGAAGAACAGCATCGGCGTGCGGCCGTGGTGATGTGACGACGCGCCTGCACCAGGCGCCGAGGCAACGGGCGCAATGGCCAGGAGCATCGACAACGAGGCGAGCACTGCGAGACGGCGGGCAAGGCGCGTCCGGGGTTGCCCCCTCCGGACCGCACGGACGGAATCGATCACGGCCAGAACCTCCACACCTACTGTCCCCGCTCAACAACCTAGACCGCTCCACGGGTTCCGTCCAGAGAAGACCTCGCCGACCCTGTAAGAAGTATCCGTGACTTCGGATCCGCTCCTCCAGCCGTTCACTCTCAAGCAACTTCGACTGCGCAACCGGGTCTTTTCGTCGTCGCACGAACCCGCATACAGCGAGGACGGCATGCCGAAGGATCGGTACCGGCTGTACCACGTCGAGAAAGCCAAAGGCGGTCTGGCGTTGACGATGACGGCCGGCACGGCGATCGTCTCACCCGACAGTCCGCCGGCGTTCGGCAACCTCCACGCCTACGACGACGCCATCGTGCCGTGGATCCAGGCGATGACCGACGGCATCCACGAGCACGGCGCCGCGGCAATGATCCAGATCAGCCATCTCGGTCGGCGCACGGGGTGGGGGCAGGACGACTGGTTGCCGGTCGTCAGTCCGTCAGCGCTGCGCGAACCGGCTCACCGTGCTCACCCGAAGGTTGCCGAACGATGGGACATCGAGCGCATCGTCGGCCACTACGCCGATGCCGCTGAACGAATGAAGGCCGGCGGGATGGACGGCGTCGAGATCGAAGCGTACGGGCATCTCTTCGATCAGTTCTGGTCGCCTGCCACCAACAAGCGCGACGACGAGTACGGCGGCTCGTTCGACAACCGCCTGCGCTTCCCGCTCGAGGTGCTGCGCGCCATTCGTGCCCGAGTCGGAGCCGACTACATCGTCGGCATCCGCATGGCCGTCGACGAACGCCTCGAGGATGGGATCGACACACCGGTGGGGCTGGCGATCCTCCAACGGCTGACAGCTGAGAAGCTCATCGATTTCGTCAACGTCATCCGTGGCAACATCGTCAACGATGCCGTCCTGACAGAGGTCATCCCCATCCACGGCATGCGCTCGGCACCCCACCTCGATTTTGCCGGCATCGTACGCAGCGAGATCGGGCTGCCGGTACTGCATGCCTCCAAGGTCGACGACGTAGCTACTGCGCGACATGCGATCAGCCAGGGTCTGGTCGACATGGTCGGCATGACCCGCGCCCAGATGGCCGAGCCGCATCTGGTGCACAAGATCGAGCTCGGTGTCGAGCACACGATCAGACCCTGCGTCGGGGCCACCTACTGCCTCGATCGCATCTACCAGGCGGGCGAGGCACTGTGCATCCACAACGCCGCCACCGGGCGCGAACTGACGATGCCGCACGACATTCCGCCCACCGCGCATCGCCGCCGCGTCGTCATCGTCGGTGCGGGGCCTGGCGGCCTGGAAGCGGCACGGGTATGCGCCGAGCGCGGCCACGACGTGGTGCTGCTCGAGGCAATGCCGTGGACGGGCGGCCAGATCCGTCTTGCGGCGCGCAATCCACGACGCAAGGACCTGTTGGGAATCGTCGAATGGCGTGACTCCGAACTGGCTCGGTTGGGCGTCGATGTACGCGTCGATACCTACGCCGACGAGCACCTCGTCGGCGACCTGCAGCCGGATGTCGTCATCGTCGCCACCGGAGGCCTGCCGCAGAACCCGCAGCTCGAGATGGGGGGCGAACTGGTGACATCGGCGTGGGACGTGGTGGGTGGCGACGCTCGCCTCGCTGGTGATGTGTTGCTGTACGACGACGACGGAACGCACTCGGCGATGACCACCGCAGAGATGATCGCCCGGTCGGGTGCCCGCTTGGAGATCGTCACGCCGGAACGCACTGTCGGGGTAGACGTCGGCGGGATGAACATGGTGCCCTACGCGCGTGCGTTCAACGAGACCGACACACGGATCACGCTGAACCAGCGTGTACGTGCAGTGCGCCGGGTGGGCGGCCGCCTGACCGTCGAGATCGGCAGCGACCACTCACCTGTCCGCCACACGAGAACGGTCGACGCCGTCGTGGTCGACCACGGCGTGCTCGCCAACGACGACCTGTACCACGCGTTGGTCAAGGGGTCGAGCAACGGCGGCGAGGTCGACTACGAAGCGCTGGTGGCCGGCCGACCTCAACCGGTTGACGGCGACGGGTACCAACTGTTCCGCATCGGCGACGCGGTTGCCGGACGCAACATTCACGCGGCGATCTACGACGCGCTCCGTCTGAGCAAGGATCTGTGATTCCGTACCGCACCGCCGCGGTGACCGGTGCCTCGGGAGGCATCGGTCGGGCGATCGTCACCGAGCTGGTTCGCCTCGGCATGCACGTCCATGCCTTGGCTCTCGATGACGATGCGCTCGAGGTTCTGCGCGCCGGCGACGGCGTGACGGTGCACGCGGTCGACGTCCGTGACACCGCCGCGTTGCGCAGGGTGCTGGACGATGTCGGCGATGTCGACGTGCTCGTCAACAATGCCGGCGTCATCGGCGATCTCCTGCCCGCACAACGGTCGACCGTCGCAATCGCCGACGCGTTGATCGACATCAACCTGCGCGCCGCGGTGCACGCAACCATGACGCTTCTGCCCGGCATGGTCGGGCGCGATCTCGGTCACATCTTCTTCACGGGCTCGATCGCCGCCTCCCGACCAACCGCCAACAGCGCCGTCTACTCCGCCACCAAGGCGGCGCTGCAGGCCTTCGCCGATGGATTGCGCATGGACCTTCACGGCGCGGCCGTGCGGGTGACGGTGCTGGCTCCCGGAAGGGTGGAGACCAATCTGTACGACACGGCGATGGGCGGCCACGAGGTTGCCGTGGCCCGCCTGTACTCGGGCGCACCCGCCATCCAACCGGCCGACATCGCCGTTCTCGTGGGCACGGTCTTGACGATGCCCGCGCCCGTCGACGTGACCCGTTTGGAGGTCGTGCCGACGCTGCAGGTCTTCGGTGGAAGCGCGGTCGCCGAGCCGAGCTAGTATTCCGCATTGTGGACTCGTTCCGCAGTACGGAATTCAGCGCGACGGATACGACACGATCCGGCCAGACAAAGGAGGCAATCCGTGGCATTCCCATCGGACCTAGAAATCGCCCGGGCAGCGACGTTGCTGCCTCTCAACGAGATCGCCGCGCAGATGGGAATCGGACCCCATCTCCTCGAGGCGCACGGTGACGAACTGGCCAAGATCCGGTTGGAAGCCATCGATGAGCTCGCCGACCGCCCCAAGGCCAAGTACGTCGTCGTCACCGCGATCACGCCGACGCCGCTCGGCGAGGGCAAGACCACCACGACGGTCGGCCTCGGCATGGCGATGAAGCACATCGGCAAGCAGGCAACCATCAGCCTGCGTCAGCCGTCGATGGGCCCGACCTTCGGCATCAAAGGCGGTGCGGCCGGCGGTGGCTACAGCCAGGTCATCCCGATGGAACTGCTCAACCTGCACCTCACCGGCGACTTCCACGCCGTGACCGCTGCCCACAACTTGTTGTCGGCGATGGTCGACAACCATCTGCACCAGGGCAACGAGCTCGACCTCGACATCCACAACATCACGTGGCGACGAGTCCTCGACGTCAACGACCGGGTGCTGCGCAACATCATCGTCGGCCTGGGCGGCAAGGCCGACGGAGTGACTCGTCAGACCGGATTCGACATCACAGCCGCATCGGAGGTGATGGCCATCCTGGCGCTCGCCACGTCGGCCGCCGATCTCCGCGCCCGTCTCGGCCGGGTCGTCGTCGGCTACAACCGCGCCGGCGAGCCGGTAACGGCCGAGCAGCTGAAAGGCGCCGGGGCCATGGCGGTGATCATGCGCGAGGCGTTGAAGCCCAACCTCTTGCAAACCCTGGAACACACGCCGGTGATCGTCCACGCCGGTCCGTTCGGCAACATCGCTCACGGCAACTCCTCGATCATCGGCGACCTGATCGGCATCCACACCGGCGACTACCTCCTCACCGAGGCCGGGTTCGGTGCCGACATGGGCGCCGAGCGGTTCTTCAACATCAAGTGCCGCAACTCGGGCATGACTCCCGATGCCGCAGTCCTCGTGGCCACGGTTCGGGCGTTGAAGGCGCATAGCGGCAAGTTCAAGATCGTGGCCGGCAAGCCGCTGCCGCCCGAACTGCTGGCCGAGAACCCCGACGACGTCCGCGCCGGTGCAGCCAACCTCGTCAAGCAGATCGAGAACGTCAAGGTCCACGGCGTATCGCCGGTGGTGGCCATCAACGCGTTCCCCACCGACTTCGATTCCGAGCACCAGGCAATCCGCGAGATCGCCGAATCGGTCGGTGCTCGCGTCGCCGTGTGCACTCACTTCTCCGATGGCGGCAAAGGTGCCATAGAGCTCGCCCAGGCTGTCGTCGAGGCGTGCGACGAACCGAGCACCTTCACCTATTGCTATCCGCTCGACGCAAGCCTCAAGGAGAAGATCGAGTCCGTCGCCAAGAAGATCTATGGCGCCGGCAACGTGACCTACACCCCCGCTGCCAACACCCAGCTGGCGCGCTACGAGAAGAACGGTTTCGGCAACCTTCCGGTGTGCATCGCCAAGACGCACCTGTCGATCAGTGGTGACCCGACGTTGAAGGGTGCGCCAACCGGCCACACGTTGAACGTACGCGAGGTGCGCGCCTCGGTCGGTGCAGGATTCATCTATCCGATCTGCGGCGACATGACCACGATGCCGGGACTCGGTTCCGCGCCCGCAGCCTCGATCATCGACTTCGACGAGCACGGCGAGATCGTCGGTCTCTCGTGAGCGCAGTCGTCATGAACGGCGCACAACTGCGCGACGACATCGTCGCCGCGTTGCGCGCCGAGATCGAAGCTGCCGGGTCACCGCCGGTGTGCCTGGCCACCGTCCTCGTCGGTGACGACAAGCCCAGCCAGATCTACGTTCGCAGCAAGCAGAAGAAGGCGGCAGAGGCCGGCATGCTGTCGCGCCACGTTCCGATCAGCGCCGATGTGAGCCAGGCCGAGCTCGAAGACACGGTTGCTGCTCTGGCCGCAGACCCCGGTGTGCACGGCATCCTCTGCCAGCTACCACTGCCTGGCGATCTCGATGCCGAACCGCTGCTGCGGATGATCCCGCCCGAGAAAGATGTCGACGGACTCACCGAGGCGTCGATGGGCCGCCTCGTGCGCGGCCAGCCCGGCCACGTTGGCTGCACACCGCTCGGCGTCATGCGCCTGCTCGATCGCTACAGCATCGCCACGAAGGGCCGGCGCGCGGTCGTCGTCGGTCGTTCGACGTTGGTGGGTCTACCAACGGTCTTGCTGCTCGCCCGGAAAGGTGTCGATGCGACTGTCACGGTTGCCCACTCGCGCACGACCGATCTGGTGGAGGTGTGCCGCGAGGCCGACATCATCGTCGCCGCCGCCGGGCAAGCCCGGATGATCACCGCCGCGCACGTCAAGCCGGGGGCCACCGTGATCGACGTCGGCTTGTCGCGCACCGAAGCAGGAATCGTCGGTGACGTCGACTACGACCCCGTCTCCGAGATTGCCGGGGCGATCACGCCGATGCCAGGTGGCACGGGCCCAATGACCATCGCCTGCCTGCTGCAGAACACGCTCGAGGCGGCACGCATGCAGGGAGCGTTTCCCGCCTGATGGCGCCCTTCTGATGTCCGGGGTGCAGTCCGTCGAGCGAGCCTTCGCCGTGTTGCGCTGCCTGTCGGGCGGACCAGCAGGAGTCACCGACGT
>DATAJN010000480.1:0-1803 GCA_036262105.1 Ilumatobacteraceae bacterium | reverse complement strand
TCGCCCGAGTTGCTGGCGGAGGCCACACGCAGCCAGTCGGAGGGCTACTGCCCCGTACTCGGCGAGGAGACAACGTTCGGCCTCGGCTTCAAACCCACCTCGCGGCGACGCCCCTTCGGCCCCAACCCGCAGAGCTTCGGTCACTTCGGAACCGGTGGAGCGCTCGGATTCGCCGATCCGACCGCTGGAGTCGCGTTCGGTTACGTGATGAACCACGTCATCCCGCGTTGGCAGAGCACTCGCAACCGCGCTTTGATCGACGCCGTCTACCAGTCGCTGTGACCAGCAGCCCGAGTTACAGGATCTTCTGCAACCTGGCGCTGGCCCGCTCCGCCTCGCGCCGTGGGACAAAGAGCTATCGTCCCGTCAGGGCCTGAGACCAAGGAGCCACCGAGTGTCTTACCAAGTCAGTGTTGATTTCGACGTGTGCGCCTCGACGGGCTCGTGCATGGCGATCTGCCCCGACGTGTTCGAGGTTCGCAGTGACGGCTACCTGTACATCCTCATCGAGCAACCTGGCGAGTCGTTGCGCAACGCAGTCGAGCAGGCCGCCGACATGTGCCCGACCGCGGCGATCAGCGTCACGGAGCTCTAATCGTCCGCCGACGAGTGTGCAGACCTCCGCAGTTCGAATACGCGGTGCGACCCTCTTGCACAAGGTCGTTCGTGAAGGCATTGTGGGACGCGTGACGGGAGGGCGTGACGTTCGATGTGCGTGGGCGCCGATGGCGCTGCTCGTGAACGGTGCGCGCAAGCTCGAATCGGAGCTCGGAGCCTCGGTGAAGTGGAGCGATCGATCTGCGACGCTAGCGATTCCGGCGTTCCAGCAGAACGGGGATCCTCGCGCCTTGCAGATCGCCGCGTTGAGCCCGTCGCACGACGGCTTCTTCGAAGAGCTTGCTGCTCAGGCACCGCTCTTCCCGCATGTCGCGTTGCTCTTCGCCGACGACGAGCGAGCCGACCCGAGAGCCATCCACCTTGGTTACGTTCTCGCCGAAACCACACCGCTGATGACGGCAAGCCTCGCGAACCGCACCCCCGGCGTGCCTGCACTTGTCGTCGAGCCGGCGGAGGTCGCAGACATCAATGATCTCGTCGCACTCGATCCCCGATCTGGCGTCTACCGCTTCGATGACTACTCGTCGCAACTACTCGTCGCCCGGCTCGATGGTCGCATCGTCGGGAAGGCACAACTCGTCGTGGCGATAGCCGGAATCGGTTACCTCACCGACATGGTGGTGGACGCCAGCTATCGACGCAGAGGGATCGGTCGGGCGCTGGTCACGACGGCCGAGAGTCACGCTCGCACGGATGGGTGCGACGTCATGCTGTTGGCCAGCACCGAGATGGGGCGCACCTTGTTCTCCAGCCTCGGCTACGAAACCATCTGCTGGCTTCACAGCTACGTCCGGGGCTGAACCGACCGCGGACTACCGCACAGCGTGGGTGTTGTCTGCATCCTCGAAGGCGGTCTCCATCGCCTGTGGCCGGTCGACCTGCAGCAAGGCGATCTGAGAGCCGCCCGGCGAACGCAACAGTGCAGCCGGGCCCTCCGGTGTGCCGAACGATCGCTCCTCGACGATCCATCCATCACCCTCCATCGCCGTGACCGACGCGTCGAGAGCGTCGACGGCGAAGATCGGCAGGATGGATCCGGGTGGTCGATGGTCGGCCAGGAGAACGACGGGCGGCGAGCCGAGATCCACTGCGGCGACATCGGCGTCGAAGTGTTGGAACCGCCAACGCAAGGTGGCTCCCGGAAGGCCGGACCATGTTGCAATGTCATGGGCGATGTCCGACGAC
>DATAJN010000479.1:0-12453 GCA_036262105.1 Ilumatobacteraceae bacterium | reverse complement strand
CAATGACCTCACCGCTGCCCTCGCCGCCCTGAATTCGCGGCGTGCTCGAGAGCTCAGTGCCGCGGTCGGATCTCGCCGGAGCCGCGGATGATCATCGTCGTCGGAATGATGTAGGTCTGCGTCGGTGAGCGGTCGCCGTCGAGCCGCGCGAAGAGCGTTTTCGCCGCCTGTTGCCCGATGGCAGTCGGGTCTTGTGCGAGGACTGTGATCGACGGCTCGAGCAGGTCTCCCATGGGTACGTCGTCGAACCCGACGAGAGCAATTTCATGGTGCTTTGCCGCCTCGCGGAGGCCGCGCACAACGCCGATCGTCACCAGGTTCTGCGCTGCGTAGATGGCTGTCGGAGGCTCGTCGAGGGCGAGCAGGCCGAGTACTGCGTCACGGGCGTGCTCGCTGTCGAGGATGTCTTGGCGGACGAGTTGCGGATCGACGGCCATGTCCATCGACTCGAGCGCGTCTACGTAGCCTCGGAAGCGTTCGGCGGCGGTGACAATCGAGCGGCGATCGCCGAGAAAGGCGATCCGACTGTGACCGTGCGCCATCAAGTGCTTCACCCCGCGGGTGGTGCCGAAACGGTTGTCGACCAACACCGAGTCGGCGTCGAAGAACGCCGGTGGGCGATCGACGAACACGATCGACATCCCCATCCGGCGCTCCTCGACGAGGTAGCTGTGGTCGTGGCTCGCCGGCATCATGATCAAGCCGTCGACCCGCCGTTGGGCAAAGGACTCGACGAGTTGGCGTTCGCGCGTCGAGTTCTCGTCGAGGCTCGATGCCCAGACTGCGATCCCTCGGCGTGACGCCATCTCTTCGATCGTGTGGTGCACTGCCGCGTCGAGCGGGTTGCTGACGTTGGCCACGAGTATGCCGACCGAACGCGTCTTGCCGCCGCTGCGGCGCAGGTTGCTCGCAGTGAGGTTGTGCCGATACCCCAGCCGCTCGATAGCAGCTCGAACCCGCGAACTGAGCTCGTCCGACACCCCTGGCTCGCCGTTGACCACCCGGGACACAGTCTTCAAACTGGTGCCGGCAAGCGCGGCGACGTCGCGAATCGTCGGTCGGGGCATGGTATGCGGCGCTTCAGGCACGATTGACAACGTTGAACTAAAGATTTCCGCATGTCAAGGATCATCCTCTTGACAAGGATCTATACGGTGTGAGTGAATATGACAACGTTGTCAAAACAGCGTCGCCCGAACCATGATTACCGAGGGGGAACTACATGAGTGCATTGACTTCACGTCGCGGCGTGATCCGTACCGCGTTCACGGTTGGCCTAGCCGCATCGCTGGCGCTGGCTGCCTGTGGCAGCGACAAGAAGGCCAGCGTCAGCACAGGGGGCTCGACTCCTGCCGCAGGAGGCACGGTCGGGGTATCGCTGATTCTGAAGAACACGAGCAACGCGTTCTTTGTGTCGATGGAGAAATCTGCTCAAGCGGCTGCTTCCTCGATGGGTGTCTCACTCACCGTTGCTGCCGGCAAGGAAGACGGCGATACCGCCAGCCAGATCTCAGCCATCGAGGCTGCCGTCGCCAAAGGCGACAAGGGCATCCTGATCACGCCGAGCGGTGACGCAGTCGTCCCCGCCCTCGATGCCGCGCGCAAGGCTGGGTTGCTCGTGATCGCCCTCGACACTCCGCCGAACCCAGCGACCGCCGTCGACATCACCTTCGCCACCGACAACTACAACGCCGGGCAACTCATCGGCAAGTGGACAGCGGGTCAGCTCGCCGGCAAGAAGGCCACGATTGCCATGCTCGACCTGTTCAACGACTCAGTCGTCTCCGTCGACACGGGTCGTGACCAGGGCTTCTTGAACGGCATGGGCATCGTCCAGCAAGAAGACAAGTCGGGCAACGGCAAGGAGCCACCTACCGGCAAGTACTCGGGTGGTGACTACGAGGTCGTCTGCCACCAACCGACCAACGGAGCAGTTGACGGTGGCAAAACCGCCATGGAGACCTGCCTGGCCAAGAACCCTGACATCAACGTGGTGTACACCATCAACGAGCCCGCAGCCCAGGGCGCCGAGGACGCTCTGAAGGCCGCCGGCAAGGACAAGGGAGTTCTCATCGTCTCGGTCGACGGTGGATGCAAGCCCGGTCTCGAGTTGGTGTCCTCCGGTGTGATCGGCGCTACCGCCCAGCAGTATCCCGGCAAGATGGCAACCCTCGGCATGCAGGCCATCAAGGATCTCGCCGACGGCAAGCCCAAGCCGGCCGTGTCGCCCGGTTTGGACTTCTTCAACACGGGTGTGGCCCTGGTGACCGACAAGCCCGTTGACGGCGTCCCGAGCATCTCCGTGGCCGATGGTCAAAAGATCTGCTGGGGCTAGGTTCTAAAGCTCCTGGCCCGAGCGCTTAGTATTCGCGGCGGGGCGGTCATCGATCCGCCCCGCCGTTCGTAGCTCAGCTCATCCAATGGTGGTACGTGGACTAGGGGGTCCGATGGAGGTGAATTCGGACGCGTCCGAGGCCGAGACTGCGTCGTTCGAGCAACCGGGCGGGATGTTGGCCGGCGTCCAGAACGTCCTTCACCGCTATCCGGCCATCAGTCCTGCGGTGGTGTTGCTCCTCTCCGGCATCGTGTTCGCGCTCCTCGGAAACGGGCGCTTTCAGCGACCTGAGACGCTCGGCATCATCCTTCAACAGACGGCGGTGCTCGCTGCACTGGCCATTGGTCAGACACTGATCATCCTCACGGCGGGGATCGACCTTGCCGTCGGTACGGCGATGCTGCTGACCCACCTCGTCGTCGCCAAGGTGGCAATCGACCAAGGTGTTCCCGCGTTCTTCGCCCTGCTCGCCGGGGCCGTGGTTGGTGTCGCTCTCGGAGCTTTTCATGGTGCGCTCGTCACCAAGATCGGCCTGCCGCCGTTCATCGTCACGCTTGGCACCTTCTACATCTTCAACTCGCTGGGTCTCATCTACAGCAAGGCACAGACGATCTCCAAGGAAGAGCTCGGAGGGGAGAACTCGCTGCTTCTCTGGACAGGCAAGCAGATCTCGTTCGGCTCGATGAGAATCACGACCGGAGTCCTACTCGTGATCTTCATGTACATGGTGTTCGCATTCATTCTCGCCAACACGGCCTGGGGACGACATGTCTATGCAACCGGCGATGACCGTGAGGCGGCACGACTCGCCGGCATCGACGTCAATCGCGTCCTGCTCAGCGTCTACATGGTCGCCGGGTTGCTCTACGCCATAGGTGGCTGGGTCCAACTCGGGCGATCGTTGTCGGCGAGCAGCAACGCCGCCTCCGACATCAACCTCGAATCGATCACTGCAGTGGTGATCGGCGGCACGAGCCTCTTCGGCGGTCGCGGTCGGCTGTGGGGAACACTGATCGGGGCATTGATCGTGACAGTGTTCCGGATCGGCCTCAACCTGGCCGGCGTCAATCAGTACTATCAGAACTTCGCGATCGGGGCGTTGATCCTCATCGCAGTGACGTTGGATCAATGGATCCGGAGGGTGGGCAGGTGAGCTCGAACGGCGACCAACTGGCCCCGATCTTGTCGGCACGCGGCCTGGTCAAGCTCTTTGGGCGGGTCACGGCCCTCAACGGCACCGACTTCGAGCTCTATCGGGGCGAGGTGCTCGGGGTCATCGGCGACAACGGCGCAGGGAAGTCAACGTTGATCAAGTGCATGTCGGGAGCCATGACCCCCGACGAAGGTGAGATGGAGCTCGAAGGCCAGCCAGTCCACTTCAAGCGACCCAACGATGCGCGGGCTGCGGGGATCGAGACCGTCTACCAAACCCTTGCCGTCGCACCCGCCCTCGACATTGCGAGCAACATGTTCCTCGGCCGCGAGCGGCGCCGGCCCGGGGTGTTGGGGGCTTGGTTGCGGATGATGGACAAGGCAGGGATGCGACGCGAGGCGCGCAGCACCATTCAAGGGCTTGGCATCGGCACCATTCAAGACATGACGCAAACTGTTGAGACGTTGTCGGGTGGCCAACGCCAAGCAGTCGCCGTTGCGCGCGCCGCGGCGTTCGGCAGCAAGGTCGTGATCCTCGACGAGCCGACAGCTGCCCTGGGAGTGAGAGAGTCGGGCCAGGTGCTGCAGCTGATCAGGGATCTGCGCGATCGGGGCTTGCCGGTGATCCTCATCAGCCACAACATGCCGCACGTGTTCGATGTGGCCGACCGCATCCACATCCAGCGGCTCGGTCGCCGCGTCGCTGTAGTCACGCCAAAGACGCACTCGATGGCCGATGCCGTAGCCATCATGACCGGCGCCGTCACCGTCGACAACACAGCCTGATCCGCCTACGCCCATGATCGTTGTCGGTGGCGAAGCGTTGGTCGATCTGGTCATCGATCCCGAGGGCGCAATCACTGCCAAGCTCGGCGGTGGACCGTTCAATGCAGCCCGGGCGATCGCTCTGCTCGGCAGCGACGTCGCCTTCCTCGGCGCGCTTTCACGCGATCGCTTCGGCACCATGTTGCATCGTCAACTACTCGTCGACGGCGTCGATGATTCACAGGTCCAGTTCACCGAGTTGCCGACGACCATGGCATCGGCGGAGCTCGACGAGCACGGCGCCGCTACGTACCACTTCTACATCGCCGAGACGTCGGCGCCGAACCTTCACCCCGTGCAACTTCCACCCGACGTGGACATCCTTCACGTCGGAACCCTCGGCATCGTGCTCGAACCCATGGCTTCGTCACTGGAAACGATCGTCCATGCGGTTGACGACGATGTGCTCGTCGTTCTCGACGTCAACTGCCGGCCGGCGGTCACGATCGATCGGGTGGGATATCTGGCTCGCCTCGAGCGCATCCTGCGCCGTGCCGACCTCGTCAAGGTGAGCACTGACGATCTCGACTTCCTCTGCCCGGCAGACCCCGAGGCCGGTGTGCGAATGCTGCTCGCGGGTGGGGCCGCGGCTGTGCTGCACACTGATGGCGGTCGAAGCGTGCACATCCATCACGTCAATGGTGAGGTCGAGGTGCCCGTGCCCGTGGTCGCGCTCGTCGACACCATCGGGGCCGGCGATGCGTTCGGAGGAGCGTTCGCGGCGTGGTGGGATCAGGCGGGACTTGGTCGTCGAGGCCTCGCTGACGATGCCGCGGTTCGGAAGGCAGTTGTGGCATCGATCGAAGTTGCCGCGCTCAATTGCACACGGGTCGGAGCCCAGCCACCCCGCCGTGCCGAGCTCGGCGATCGGTGGGATCCGACTGGGCGATGATCGAGTTCACCCTTGCCGAGGCCGTCGATCGTGCTGCGGAGCTGGCCGGAAGCACCCGCGTCGTACTAGGGATCACCGGTTGCCCAGGCGCAGGAAAGTCGACCTTGTCAGCGGCAATCGCTGCGCACGTTCCGTCGAGCGTGGTGGTGCCGATGGACGGCTTCCACCTGTTGAACGGCGAGCTCGTGCGCCTCGGCAGGCGTGATCGGAAAGGCGCGCCCGACACGTTCGATGTCGACGCCTACACGGTGCTGCTCGATCGGATCCGCGGTCAGGCCGCCGGCGAGATCATCACAGCCCCGCGTTACGACCGCGCCGCCAGCGCTCCGATTCCAGATGCGATCGACGTGCAATCGGAGTCGACCCTCGTGATCACCGAGGGCAACTATCTGCTGCTCGACGAGCCGAGATGGCGGTCGGTGCGGCACCTTCTCGACGAGGTGTGGTTCGTCGATGTCGACGACGCCGTGCGCGTGCCGAGGCTCATCCGTCGGCACATCGAGTTCGGCAAGTCGCCCGACGAGGCACACGAGTGGGTGATGCGGTCGGACGAGGCGAACGCCGCCCTGATCGCAGCTAGTCGCAATCGGGCGGACGCGGTGGTGCGTCTGCCATGAGAGCTGCGTTCAACTCCGCGCCGCCGAGCGCGACGATCGAATGCAGGCTGAGCCAGTAGAGCAGCCCGATCACCGACGCGAACGTGCCATAGATCGGCGATGCGTTGGCGACTCGATCACCGACGATCGATACCCCCACCAGCTGTAGCGCGAGGAACAGCACGCCACCGGCGATCGCTCCTGGGGCCAGGCTGCGCCATGCCGGCTTGACGGTTCGCAGCCATCGGTAGCTCAGCGCCAACACGCCGGCGTCGATGGTGGCCGTGCCGATCAGCAGCAGCACCTTGCCGATCACCGGCACTCCCGCCAAGCCGACGAGGCTGGCGAGGATCGCCGTGCCGATTTGGGCACCGCCGATGTAGACCATGCCGAGCAACGCTCGAAGGCGTGTGGTCAGGAGGCTGGCGCGATCATCCAATGGCTGCTCGGCAATGTCGTCGAGCGCGGTGTGAACTGCCACGAAGGCCTTCATTCCAGCCCAGAGGCTGACTGCCAGGCCGAGGATCAACACCACCGCATTGCCGTGCAGCTTCGACGGATCGGTGCCGATCTGCTGGCCGATGATCGGCAACTGCGCCATTGCCGAGTCGATGATCTGGTCGCGCAGCTTCGCGTTGCTCTGCAGGACGAAGCCAAGGATGGTCGTGAAGACCAGCAGCAGAGGGAAGACCGAGAGGAAGCCGAAATGGGCAATCAGCGCCGCATTCCGGCCGGTGCGGTGCCGCCGGAAGCCCTCAGCGGCTTGCACGGCCACATCGACGGGGCGTGAACGGGCGCGTATCGCCCGCACTCTCGAGGATTCGGTCCATCTCATCGACGCGAATGTAGGCGTCGACCTCGTCGGCGACGTACAGCTACGGTCGGGACGTGCGACGGCCCGATGTCAGACGCGTCGACCCCACCCGCGCCGTCGCGCTCGGTGCCATCGCCGCGATCGTCGGGGTACAGCTCGTCTTCTTCGGCCTTCCCTTCGGCCTGTGGCTGCACGGATTGGTGCTCGGTGGCTTGAATGCAGTGCTCGCCGTGGGCATGGCTCTGATCTACCGGGCCAATCGGGTGGTCAACTTCGCTCAGGCCGAACTGGGCACCGCGCCCGCCGCTTTCGCCGCCGCCTTCGTTCTCTTCTGGGGCTGGCCGTACCTCCTCGGGCTGGCGGCGGGCCTGGTGATGGCGATCGTGGCGGGCGTGGTGGTCGAGTTCGCGCTCATCCGTCGCTTCCGCAACTCGCCTCGGCTGGTCGTCACCGTGGCCACACTCGGGATCACCCAGCTGTTGTTGGTGATCGGCATCCTCATCCCGAGGTGGTGGGGTCGCAACCTGGCCAGCGAACGCATCGCACCACCCGTGGGTTGGAAGCTCACGGTCGGTCAGGTGATCCTCAACGCCAACCACTTCATCGCGCTCGTCGTGTCGCTGTTGATGATGGCCGGTGTCGCATGGTTCCTGGCGCGCAACCGCTACGGCCTCGCCATCCGGGCCAGCGCCGAACGCGGTGATCGCGCAGCGATGCTCGGCATCCCGATCGGCCGGCTCAACACACTCGTCTGGGCGATCGCCGCAGCCATGTCGTACGTCGCACTCTTCCTTCGGAGCGGAATCATCGGCGTGCCGCTCGGATACGCGGCCGGGTTGCCGACCTTGCTGCAGGCGCTCGCCGCGCTGGTGATCGGTCGCCTCGAGCGGCTTCCGACGGTCGCCACGGCAGCGATCGCTCTCGGCCTGCTCGAATCCGGCGTTCGCTTCAACTCCGACACTCCGGCGGCGGCATACCCGATCATGGCCCTCGTCATGTTCGTCGTCTTGCTCGTGCAGCGGACGAGCTCCTCGCGACTGGACAACGATGCGTCCAGCACCTGGCGCGGGGCCGAGGAAGTGCGACCACTGGCGGATGCCGAGCGCTGCAACGTCAGGGTGCGTGTGCTGCGCTGGGCGGTGATCCTGGCGGGCATGACCCTGGTGGTCGGTGCACCCTTCGTGCTGCGCGTCGACTACATCATCAAGACATCGGCGATCTTCGCCTTCGCGATCATTGGGTTGTCCCTCGTGGTGCTCACCGGATGGGCCGGCCAGATCTCGCTCGGTCAGATGGCGATCGTCGGCATCGGCGCAGCGGTCAGCGCCACCTGCACATCGAGATGGCATGTCGACCTCACCCTCGGGCTGTTGATCGGTGGCTGCGCCGGAGGCGTGGTCGCCTTTGCAGTCGGCGTCCCCGCCCTGCGGCTGCGCGGTCTGTACCTTGCGGTGACCACGTTCGCCCTTGGGCTCGCCACCGAGCAGTGGTTGCTCAGCGATCGCTTCTTCGGCTGGTTCCCGAATGGCGAGACGCGCTTCGAACGCCCCCCGCTGTTCGGCAAGATCGGCGTCGACACTCCCGTGCGCTACTACTTGTACTCGCTGGTGGTGCTGACCCTTGCCTTCCTGGCAACTCGAGGCATTCGTCATTCGCGAACCGGGCGGGTGATCATCGCCGTGCGCGAAAACGAACGCGCTGCGCAGAGCTACTCGGTGCCGGCGGTTCGCGCCAAGCTGACTGCGTTCGTCATCTCTGGAGTGCTGGCCGGCATCGGCGGCGCGCTCTACGCCCATCTCAACCAGTCGTTCAGCGTCAGCAGTTACAACACCGGGGAGAGCTTCAGCGTCTTCACCTCGGCCGTCATCGGCGGGCTCGGCTCGCTGGGTGGTGCGTTGCTGGGAGCGGCGTATCTACGTGGTGTCCGTTGGTTCATACCGTCGCAGGAGTGGCAGCTGCTCTCGAGCGGCGCCGGCGTGCTGCTCGTGCTCCTGATCCTGCCCGGCGGGCTCGGCAGTCTGTGGATCACGTTGCGCGATCTTGTCGTGCGCCGCCTCGTCAGGCGATCGCCGCGGGCCGACGCCGAAGCCGTCGTGCCGGCACCTGTCGCAGTCGAGCCGGCCACATGATGCAGACCGTTCGCGACTTCCTGTCTGCCTGCCGGCATCCGGGTCCGTGGCTGCGCACCATCTGCGGCGGCGAGGCGGCGTTCCCGCTCGTCGTGTTGTTCGGTCTCAACGCGGTCGACGAGCTCGATCGCACGGCATTCGGAATCCTGTTGCCGAACATCCGCGACGAGTTCCACCTCGACAACACCAAGGTGCTTGGTCTCGTCGCTCTCGTATCGGTCGCCGCTCTCGCACTGCAGGTGCCGATCGCCCAGTTCGCCGACCGATCGCGGCGAGTCCCGCTGGCCATCGCCGGCGCAGTCGCGTGGGCCCTGTTCAGCGGCCTCACCGGCTTGGCCACCGGGGTGGTCGTGCTGTGCATCGCTCGCAGCGGCAGCTCGATCGGCAAGGCGGTGATCGATCCCACGCACAACTCGCTCATCGCCGACTACTACCCGATCAGCTCGCGCAGCCGCGTGTTCAGTACGCACCGCGCCGCCAACGCGGTTGGTTCGTTCGTGGGTCCGTTGGCCGCCGGCCTTCTCGCGTACGCCTTCGGATGGCGCGCACCGTTCCTGGTCTTCGTCATCCCGACGATGGTGTTCGCCGTGCTCGCTCTGCGCCTCACCGAGCCGGTGCGCGGGCGATGGGAACGCCAGGCGATGGGTGCCAGCGACGACGTGATCGGCACCGAGGAGACCGTGCCGTCGTACGCCGAGAGCTGGCGCACGGTGCAGAAGATCGAAAGTCTCAGGCGCATCTGGTGGAGCCTGCCGTTCCTGGCAACTGCGTTGATCGGCTTCGTCGCCCTCGCCTCGTTGCTGTACGAGCAGGAGTTCGGACTCGACGAGCGCGCCCGCGGTATCGCCTCGGCGATTGCCGAACCGTTTCAGCTCGTCGGCCTGGTGTTCGGTTCGCGCATCGTCACCCGCCGGTTCCTCGGCAACATGCGCGGTCTGATCCGCTTTCTGGCAGGAGTCGCTGTGGCCACGTCGATCGCCGCGATCGCATTTGCGCTTGCGCCGAACATCGTCGTGGCCGTCGGTGTCAACTGCGTGATCTCGGCATCGCTGGCGATGCTCGGCCCAGGGATCCTTGTAGCGCTCTCCCTGGCCATCCCGCCGCGAGCGCGTGCCACCGGGTTCTCGGTGGCTTCGTTGTGGGTGATTCCCGGCCTGGTCGTGCTGCCCCTGATCGGATGGATCTCCGGTCACGTCGGGATTCGCTGGGGCTTGCTCGTTCTCGTCCCCCTCTTCGTCATCGGCAGCCTCATTCTCGGCAGCGTCGGCTCGACGATCGACGCCGACATCGCCCAGGTGTGGCGGGCAACTGCGGCGCGCAGCGAGGCGCTGTACCAGCGTCGTCACGGCCAGAGCGATCTGCTGTTGGTGCGCGCTCTCGATGCCGGGTACGACAACCGCCAGGTGCTGTTCGGCGTCGACATCGACATCAAAGAAGGTGAGATCGTCGCTCTTCTCGGTACGAACGGCGCGGGCAAGAGCACCTTGCTGAAAGCCATCAGCGGTGTTGTCGAGGCCGATCGCGGCGCCGTGGTGCTCGACGGCCGCGACATCACCCATGCACCGCCGAACGAGATCGCCACCCTCGGCATCACCCAGATGCCCGGAGGACAAGGCGTGTTCGGTTCGCTGACGATCGAGGAGAACCTGCGCCTCGCCGGGTGGACCCGGCACACGCGACACGACGTCGACGCGGCGATCGAAGACGTGTTGAACATCTTTCCGGTACTGCGTGAGCGGCTCGCGTCGGCGGCCGCGGATCTCAGTGGGGGCCAACAGCAGATGCTCGCGCTGGGCATGTCGTTCGTCGCCAAGCCACGAGTGCTACTGATCGATGAGTTGTCCTTGGGTCTGGCGCCGGTGATCGTCGGCCAACTGCTGCCGCTCGTACGCCGGCTGGCCGACGACGGCGTGGCAGTGATCCTGGTCGAGCAGAGCGTGAACGTGGCGCTCACCCTGGCCGAGCGGGCGTACTTCATGGAACGTGGAGCCATTCGCTTCTCCGGACCGACGGCCGAGTTGCTCAATCGGCCCGACCTGCTGCGGTCCGTCTTCCTCACCGATGTCGCCGTGCCGGCCGGTGCCCTGCCCGCGGCGCTCCCTGCCGACCACGTCGCCCTCGACGTCGTGGGCATCGGCCGATCGTTCGGCGGCAACCGTGCGGTGGATGACGTGTCGTTCTCGGTCGCCCAGCGCGAGATCGTCGGCATGATCGGCCCGAACGGTGCGGGCAAGACGACCCTGTTCGATCTGATCAGCGGTTACCTGCCCGCCCACAGCGGTCACGTGGTGCTCGACGGTCACGACATCAGCAACGACTCCGCCACCGTCAGGGCCCGCCGCGGCCTCGGTCGCAGCTTTCAGGACGCGCGTCTGTTTCCCGACATGACTGTGGCAGAGGCACTGGCTGTCGCTCTGGAGCGATGGACGACACAGCGCAGCGTGTTGGCCGCGGCGCTGCGATTCCCAACGGTGTTCGACGACGAGGAGCGCACCCTGTCGCGAGTCGACGAACTGATCGAATTGATGAACCTCGGTGACTACCGCAACTCCTTCATCCGCGAACTGTCCACGGGTACGCGTCGCATCGTCGACCTCGCCTGCCTCGTGGGGCATCGCCCTACGGTGGTGCTGCTCGACGAGCCCTCGAGCGGCATCGCCCAACGCGAGGTCGAGGCATTGGCGCCGGTGCTGCTACGGCTCCGCGACGAAATGGGCGCCAGCTTGCTCGTCATCGAGCACGACCTCCCGCTGATCTCGTCGATCGCCGATCGGCTGATCGCCCTCGATCAGGGTGGCATCGTCGCCATCGGCCGCCCTGCTGAGGTGCTGACCCATCCCGACGTGGTAGAGAGCTACTTGGGGAACAACGAAGCGGCGCGTCAGCGCTCCGGTCTCAGGGGGTAGCAGCATGCAACCATCCAGCTCGGCGGGTGCGGACCGCAGCCGGCAGTTGCGGCGGTGGGGCCCGATCGCCGCGATCATCGTGGTGGTCGCGATAGTGGTCGTGATCGTGGTGGCGACTCGCGGGTCGGATGACGGCTCGACCTCGTCGGCCACGACGTTGCCGCCGAGCAGCACCGTCGCCGCTTCCACCTCTTCGGTGCCCGGCGCATCGACGACGGCCAGCACGGCGACCACTCCCACCACCGCCGCGCCACACGAGGTGACGTATCCGCTGTCGTTCGCCCAGGCCACCCAACAGGGTCTCGCCGACAGCGTCGATTGGGGGGCGCGGTGCGACACCTCGACCGGCAGGCTCGCCGTACCCGACTACTTCGCCCAGCCGTGCTTCGCCCCGTTCAGCGGCGACAACGGCGGGGCTACCGCGCCGGGTGTCACGGGCGACCAGATCACCATCGTCTACTACGAGGGCCAGGAGAGCGACCCGATCATCAACTACATCACCGACGCGGCAAAGGTCGACGACACCAACGGCGACCAGTTCGCCACGATGAAAGAGCTGATGCGCTACTACGAGACGTACTACGAGCTCTACGGCCGCACGATCAACCTCGTGACGTTCGAAGGCACCGGCAACGCCACCGACGAGGTGGCAGCACGCGCCGACGCCGCCCAGATCGCCCTGCAGTACAAGCCGTTCGTCGTGCTCGGCGGCCCGGCGCTGACCAGCGCGTTCGCCGACGAGCTGGCCGCTCAAAAGGTCATCTGCATCGCCTGCACACCGGGTCAGCCGGCGTCGTTCTACAC
>DATAJN010000478.1:0-3108 GCA_036262105.1 Ilumatobacteraceae bacterium | reverse complement strand
GAGCACCGCGCTGACGACAATGGTCGCGAGGAAGAAGATGATGATCGCTCGGTACGGGCGGGCAAACCCCCACGCGCGCCGCACGGCGCTTCCTTGCAGGTGCGCCCCCTTGACGGCTTCGTTGTCGCTCCCCAGCATCATGTGTGGGCCCATTCGCATGGGTTCGAGGATAGGGGTGCCGCGGAGCGACGAGGCTTGCTGCCCCATACGCTGCGCGGTTGATGCGGCGCCTGTCTTCGATGATCTTCTGTCTCGTGTTGCTGACCGGCTGCGCGGCCGGTGCATCAGTCAGCGCGACACAAGCCGACCATTCCGATGCCACGTTCGACCCGAGCGCCGACCCATTCGGATGGACGCCGACCGATGGCACCAGGCGGGTCGAGATCGGCACCTTCACCGTGCCCATGGACTACAGCGATCCATCGAAGGGAACGTTCGATCTGAACATCGCCCGTCACCTTGCGCTGAAGCCGAGTGAGCGGATCGGCAGTCTGTTGTTCAACCCCGGCGGCCCGGGTGCCGGCGGCACTGATTTCGCGCTCTTCGCCGAGCTGAACTTCGGCCAAGCACTGCTCGATCACTTCGACATCGTTGCCTGGGATCCGCGAGGCACCGGCAAGAGCACCCCTGCAATCGACTGCACCGACGACTACGACCACTTCTTCGCCAACGGCGACATCACGCCCGGCGATGCGGCAGAGCATCAGCAACTCGTGGATCTGTCCAAGGAGTTCACCACCGATTGCGTCGACAAGAACGGCAGTTACTACCGCTACGTGGGGACCAACAACTCGGCTCGCGACATGGATGCAATCCGCGCGGCACTCGGAGAGGCGACGATCAGCTACCTGGGTTTGAGCTACGGCAGTGAGTTGGGCGCCACGTGGGCGACGCTGTTCCCGTCGACCGTACGCGCTGCTGTGCTCGATGGCGCGGTTGATCCGACCGCCGGCGACAAGGACAAGGTCCTGCAGCAGATCAAGGGCTTCGAAGACAGCCTGACGACGTTCCTCGCCCAGTGCAGTGCCGATAGCAGCTGCGCATTCCACAACAATGGCGACGCAGAAGACGCGTACGACAAGCTGATGAAAGCCATTGATCTAACGGCCATTCCGAGCAAGAAGGGCCGCCCCGCAGTCTCGCTCGAGGTCGCCGTGGCCGGCGTGGCGCAGGCGATGTACGACAGCGCCAGCTGGCCACAACTTGCCGAGGCCCTGGCCAGCGCCCAAAGAGGTGAAGGCGCCGGGCTCCTCGTTTTCTACGACGAGTACTACGCGCGCCGTGCTGACGGAACCTATGACAACCTGATCGAGGCGTTCGAGGTGATCAGTTGCATGGATTCGACCGAACGGCCGACGGTCGCCGAGGCCGACGCAGAAGTTCCGGAGTTCAAGGCGGTCGCCCCGCGCATGGAGGCGAGCACCGTCGGCGACTACACGTGCACCTTCTTCCCGCCCTCGATCGACCCGCGGATCCCCATCACCGGCAAGGGCGCCGGCCCCATCGTGGTGCTCGGCACGACCGGCGACCCGGCGACACCTCTCGACGGGTCCCGCAAGATGGCCGCAACTCTCGAACAGGGTCGCCTGGTCACCGTCGTCGGAAACCAGCACACTGGCTACGGAGTCAACGCCTGTTCATCCGCGGCCGTCGAGGACTACCTGGTCGACCCCGTCGGCCATCTCCCCGCCGAAGGCCTGCGCTGCGGATGATTCAGCGGGTGGACCAGCGGGATCTTGGCGGAAGGAGTGGGATTCGAACCCACGGAGACCCATAAGACCTCAACGGTGTTCGAGACCGTCCCATTCGTCCACTCTGGCATCCTTCCGGGTGGCAGGTTAGCGGCCAGGACCGGTCGGCACCTCGGGCGTTCCGATCGGCAATGTTCCCTCAAGATCGCCGCGTCGGCTGCCGATGGAAGGTCTGTGCCTGGTACCGATCTCTTTCCGGACGAGACTGACTTCACCCCTCGGCCTGCCTGGCAGGTGATCGAGGCTGCTCGTCGTCAGTACCTCACCGGTGAGCTGACCCTGCATACGGCACCCACAACTCGTGTCTACATGCGCGACGGAATGGTGTACTACGCCGAGCGAAGCACTGACGGAACGTTGGCCGTGCGCCTGATGATGGAGGGCGTGATCACTCGCGAGCAGATGCAGCGCGGCACCGTGATCGTCAACGGCGTCGAGCACGTCGGGCGCATGTTCGACGTGGATCCCACGATCGACCGGTCCTCCGTGGAGCTGTGCGCCGAGCTGTTCGCCGACGACGTGATGGTCGACGTGTCCAACCGGCTCGTCAAAGGCTACGAACTGGTTCTGTACCGGCGTCATCCCAGTGGGATCGATCGTTGGTATGCGCACTCCGTGCCCGTCGTCGGTCGTCACAACGAGCCCACTGCCGAGCCCGAGAGGGTCAGCGCGCCGGAGCCGATCATCGAATCGATCAGCGCGCCTGAGCCGATCGCCGCGCCGGAAGTGGTTGCCGAGGTGATTCAGGCCGAGCGGTCCACTCCGGAGGTGCACAGCGAACTAGCTGCGCCGAGCGAGCCGCAGGCGCGCACCGAACCGGAGGCGCCGAGCGAGCCGAGGAACAAGCTCAACGCGCCGCCGATCACACTTGCCGTCCCAGTGACACGGGCCGTCGGGATCGGCTCACCGCCTCCGCCGGTGGCGACGCAACCGATACCGGTCACGCCGCTGGTGACCATGCAGCTGCCGGTCGTCTCCCCGGCAACCACGGCGCCCCCGCCGCAAGTGGCAACGCCACCGGTGGCTCCCGCCTCCGACGACGTCGATGCTTCGACGATCGCCGACGAGGTGGCCGAGGCGATCAAGCGCGCGTTTGCCGGCATGGGCGCCGGCCACTAGAAGTCGCTAGCTGCGGCGCTCGGCGAAGAACCCGCGCAGCAACTCCGCCGCCGCCTCAGCATGCAAACCGGCAACGATCGGCAGCCGGTGGTTGAGACGCGGATCGCTGCACAGCTCGTACAGGCTGGCAACAGCGCCGGCCTTCGGATCGGTCGCGGCATAGACCAACCGGGCGACACGGGCGTTGACCATCGCCCCGGCGCACATCGCGCACGGCTCGAGCGTGACGTACACCGTG
>DATAJN010000477.1:0-7057 GCA_036262105.1 Ilumatobacteraceae bacterium | reverse complement strand
ACGAGGCGGCATGAGCTACAAGCCACCCGACGTGCGCGCTGATCACGAGCCCGACGAAGCACCCGTGGTGCGCCCGCCGGAGGCACGGCCGACCGCCTCACCCGGCCCGTTTCGGGCCATCGGCATGCCCGCCGAGAAGTCGAAGGACTTCGGGGGGTCGACGAAGCGTCTGCTGCGGCGGATGCGTGTCGAGCGAGTGCGCGTCCTGGCGGTGTTGTGCTTCGCTCTGTTGAGCGTGACCTTGACCGTGCTGGGGCCGAGGATCCTCGGGCATGGCACCGACCTGATCTTCGACGCCATCCGCGGTCACCATCGCATCGACTTCCCAGGATTGCGGGGTGTCCTGCTCACGGTTCTCGCGTTGTACGTCGGTGCGGCCGTGCTGTCGTACCTCCAGTCGTACACACTCGCCGGCGTCGTTCAGCGCACGGTGTTCAGACTGCGGTCCGATGTCGAGGACAAGCTCAACCGGCTGCCGCTCAGCTACGTCGATGCGCAGGCGCGTGGCGATCTGCTCAGCCGCGTCACGAACGACATCGACAACATCTCGCAGAGCCTCCAGCAGACGCTGAGCCAGCTGCTCACTTCGGTGCTCTCGCTCGTCGGCGTGCTGGTGATGATGTTCGTGATATCACCGGTGCTCGCCATCGTTGCCGCGGTCACCATTCCCGCGTCGTTCCTCATCATTCGCTTGGTGACCGCGCGGTCCAAGAAGCGCTTCGTCGCCCAGTGGCGGCACACCGGCACGTTGAACGCCCAGATCGAGGAGGCCTTCACCGGGCACACCTTGGTGAAGGTGTTCGGCCGCCGGCACGAGGTGGAGGAGAAGTTCCGCGCCAAGAACGAGGAGTTGTACGCGGCCAGCTTCGGAGCCCAGTTCATCTCCGGAATCATCCAGCCGGCGATGATGTTCCTCGGCAACCTCAACTACGTCGCAATAGCAGTGATCGGCGGGCTGCGCGTGTCGTCGGGGGCGATGAGCCTCGGCGATGTTCAGGCGTTCATCCAGTACTCGCGGCAGTTCACCCAGCCGATGACCCAGTTGGCGTCGATGGCCAACGTGCTGCAGTCGGGCGTCGCCTCGGCCGAACGGGTCTTCGAGCTACTCGACGCGTCGGAACAGAGCGAGGATCCGGAGGTCGTGGGGGTGGATCTCGCCCCCAGGGGACGGATCGAGTTCGACCATGTCGCCTTTTCGTACGACCCGCAGAACCCGCTGATCACGGATCTCTCGTTCGTCGCCGAACCCGGCCAGACGATAGCGATCGTCGGGCCTACGGGCGCGGGAAAGACCACGCTGGTCAACCTCATCATGCGCTTCTACGAACTCGACGGCGGGCGGATCACGTTGGATGGCCACAACATCGCCGACATGACCCGACACGACCTGCGAGCAAACGTGGGCATGGTGCTGCAAGACACCTGGCTGTTCAGCGGCACCATCCGCGACAACATCATGTACGGCAATCTCGACTGCACCGAGGAGCAGTTCTTGGATGCGGCGAGGGCAACGTACGTGGACCGCTTCGTTCACTCGCTCTCCAAGGGCTACGACACGATCATCGACGACGAGGGTGGCACCGTGAGCGCCGGCGAGAAGCAACTGCTCACCATCGCCCGCGCCTTCCTCGCCGACCCGACCATCCTGATCCTCGATGAGGCCACCAGCTCTGTCGACACGCGCACCGAGGTGCTCATCCAGAAAGCGATGGCCGCTCTGCGCTCACAACGAACGAGCTTCGTGATCGCCCATCGCCTGTCGACGATCCGCGACGCCGACCTGATCCTGGTGATGCAAGCAGGGAGCATCGTGGAGCAGGGCACCCACGAAGAGCTGCTGCACAAGCGCGGCGCATACTTCGATCTCTACAACGCCCAGTTTGCCGCACCCGCAGCCGAAGTGCCGTGAGGCGTCAGACGACGGGCCCGAGCTCGGCGATGTAGTCGTCGTCGGTGTCGGCCATGGCCGGCAGCATGACGGTATGCGGGTTGGTTGCAGGGAGCGACCGATAGACGATGGCCGCGGCAACCACGGCGACGACAGAAGCGACCACCGCGGCGAGGTGCATACCCGAGACGTAAGCAGCCCGAGCTCCGTCTGCCACCTTGCCGGCGGCGGGACCGCCCGCTTCGCGTGCTGCCTGCAAGGCGCCGGCAAGGCTCTCTCCTGCCTTGCCCCGGAGCGACTCCGGAAGCAACGGCAGCGACGGTGCCAGCCGCGCGTCGTAGCGCCCGGCGACGAGACTGCCGAGGACTGCGACACCCAGGGCACCACCGAGCTCTCGTGTCGTGTCGTTCATCGCCGACCCGACTCCTGCCTTGCCGAGCGGGACCGACGACATGATCGAACCGGTCATCGACGGAATGGCCATCGCCATGCCTGCCGCCATCACCATCACCACGGGCGCCACCTTGAGATACGACGTATCGGTACCAGCGAACGTGAATAACGCCATCGCCGCAGCGACGCCGAGCACGCCGGTGGCAACGACCTTGTTGACGCCGAACCTGGCCGCCAGCCGCGGGGCCTGCGGTGCGGAGACGATCATGACAGCCGCAAACGGCAACTGCTTGAGTCCGGCCTCGAGAGTGCCATAACCCAGCACCAGTTGGAAGTATTGGGTGAGCAGGAAGAAGAACCCGAACATGGCGAAGAAGAGCAACGTGATCACGCCGGCAGCCACGCCGAACCGCGGATCGAGGAAGTAGCGCAGGTTGAGCATCGGGGTGGTGTTGCGCAGCTCCCAGAGGAGGAAGACGGCGATCAGCACTGCGGCCAGTCCGAACCACATCAGGCTCTGGCCGCTGCCCCAACCGCGACGCGGTGCTTCGATGATCGCATACACCAGCGCACCCAGACCGGCGATCGACAACACGGCGCCCGTGGGGTCGAGGCGCTCGGGTTCGGGGTCGCGCGACTTGGGCAGCAGGATGTACCCCGCGCCGAGCGCGATGGCGACGATCGGCACGTTGACCAGGAACACCGATCCCCAGGAGAAGTGTTCGAGCAGGAAACCACTGGCGACGGGTCCGATTGCGGCTCCACCGCCGGAGATGCCCGCCCAGACGGCGATCGCCTTGCCACGTTCGTGGCGGGGGAACACGTTGGTGAGGATCGAGAGCGTGGCCGGCATGATGAACGCTGCGCCGAACCCCATGATGGCGCGGCCGACGACGATCGCGGTTGCACTGTTCATGAACGCCGAGAACAGCGACCCACAGAGGAACACGGTGAGCCCGAACTGCAGGGCGCCCTTTCGGCCGTAGCGATCACCGATGGTTCCGGCAGTGAGCAGCAACCCGGCGAACACGAGGCCGTATGCATCGACCATCCACTGCTGTTCGGAGATCGAGGCGTTGAGCTCGCGGGCGAGGGTGGGCAAGGCCACGTTCAACGCGGTGTTGCCCACGATGACGACCATTAGACTGGTGCACAGCACCGTGAGGATCTTCCAACGCCGTGCGTAGACCTCGGGGTCGATGTCGTGCAGAGGGCTCGCAAGGTCGGATTCGAGGGGGGTGTCCATTGGTCCTCCTAACAAAAGAACGCTACGGCATAGTAGCGATTGCTTTCGACCAATCACAACCCAATATTCCTTTGTAATGCCAGAGTTGCATGAACAAGCCACTCAAGACGCTACGATGGCGTCCTGTGAGCGAGCCTACACCTTCGCGTAGCGAACGAGTCCGTCAGCTGGTGCTCGACAGCACAGCCGACCTGGTTGCCGAGGTCGGTGTGGAACGGGCCTCGATCGACGAGATCGCCAGCCGATCGGGTGTGGCGAAGACCACGATCTACCGCCACTTCCCCAGCAAGCAGGTGCTCATGGTCGAGGCCGTGCATGCCTGCACACACATTCCCGAAGTCACCGACACGGGCTCGCTCCGCGACGATCTGATCTCCTGCTTCGCCGGGATGACAAGGGCTTCCTACGAAGGCCGCCTCGGCAACATGATGCTGTCGCTGATGGATGCGGCTCAGCGCGATCCGGAGCTCGGCCGGCTCGTCCGAGCACAGGCCGAACAGCGCCGCCGTTTTGCAACCGCCGTCATCCAACGTGCCATCGAGCGCGGCGAGCTGCCCGACGACCTCGATGTCGATCTGCTGGTCACCATGCTCTCCGGCCCGCTCGTCTACACCAAGCTCGTGCGCGGGCAGAGGGTCACCGAAGAGCTCGTGGCGTCCGTGGTCGACAGCGTCCTGGCCTGCTACCGAATCCCGGTTGCTCCCGACACCGATTGATGTCCGAGCGACGAACAGCTACCGGTTGACGAACGTCTGGTTCGAGCCGCCTCGCTTTGCGTTCTCCAACGCGTCAGCGGCGTGAATGTAGGCCTCGCTCGAACCGGTCACGGTGACTGCTGCGACGCCGGCCGCGAAGGTCGCCTCCTGCAGTCGCTCAGCTTCCCACGTGCTGCGCAGGCGGCGCAGTGCTGATTCGGCATCGACAGCTGTGGCATTGCGGAACAGCCACACGAACTCGGTGCCACCCACGCGGCCGACGGAATCTGCCGCGCGCGCCACGCGGCGCAACGTGCGGGCGAAGCTGAGAAGCACCTGATCGCCTGTGGCCGGTGAGAAGTAGTCGTTGATCTGCTTGAGGTTCTCGAGGTCGATGATCGCAACAGCGTCTCCGGGCGTCATCCGTTCGAGCACGCGAAGCGTGAAGGTCCAGTTGCCAAGACCCGTCAGCGGATCGGTCACGCCGGCCGCGTCGGTCAGTGGCGAGCTCTCGATCCGCTCGATCGACAGCCGGGCGTCGTCGACCAAAGCGGGCAACATCTCCTGCAGCAGTGCATAGACGTCGGGGCGGTCGGCCTCGGCGAGCAACGGGCCACCCATCCCGAACGACAGGTCGAGGTTGAGGCTGTTCGCGCTGCGAATGGGCGTCACGGAGCCACCCATGTCGCGGACGGCATCCATGACAGCGCCCACTACCTCTTCACTGCTCGCCAGCCGCATCAGTCTGCGAACGGTGGCGAGCAGCATCGCCGACGTGGCCTCGTCGGGCGTGGCGTTCTTGACGGTGAGTGGCTCGGCCGTCGTCGCACCGGGCGGCACGGTCAACACGTCGCCGCTCCTGAGGGGTTGCATGACCTCTATATCGCCACGTATCGGGCCTAGCTCAAGCCATGAAAGTGATTCCTGGCAAACAAAAGCTGATCCGCAACGCCCACGGCTGCCTGTTTGGCGCCCAATAGGCCGGGGTATCCCGTCGATGCACCCTACGAAAGGAAACGTAACAACATGAGCAGCACATTGCTATGGGTCATCGCCGTCATCCTCGTGATCGTCGGCATTGTCCAACTTCTCCAGGGCCAGATCCTGTTCGGCGCGGTCCTCATCGTGCTGGGCTGTTTGGTAGGCCCAGGGGGCTACAGCATCTTCCGAGGGCGTACCAGACACTCGGTCTGATCCGCACCGAAGTTCCCCGCCGATTGATGGAGTTCAGACCTAGGAATCTGGGCGCCACGGTCAAGCTCGACTCACGTCGAGTGGTCGCTGGTGTTGGCGCCCGTCACCCGAGTTGGTGGTCCATCCAGTCGGTGACGACCGCGAGTACCTCGGCGTTGTTGCGCTCGAACATCGAGCCGTGACTGTTGCCGTGCACGCCACGCTCGGCGAGATCGATGTGCACGGCGTCGCAACCGGCTTGTCGGAGGAAGTCGACGAGAGGCCCGTCGGTGAAGCGGAACACCGACGCCTCTCCCGACACCACCGCAATCGGTACCTTGGCAAGGTTCGAGAGCTTTCGGGCGGGCTCGCTCTGAAGCACAACCGGCGGGGCACCGGGTGCCGCCGGCTCTTGCTGCACGAGGCTCAGTTCAGCGGGTGAAGATACCGGCGGATCGAACGTGAGGGGCACGGCAGCGACACCCCACTGCAACGTGTCGGGCCCGAACATCGTCGCGAACGGCGGGCCGATCGGCTCGAGCTGGACCAACGCGACGACCAGGTCGGGCCGGGCATCGGCGACCAGGAAACCTGCCGGACCACCGAGTGAATTGCTGACCACATAGGCAGGGCCGATCCTGTCGAGCAGTTCGACCAGTCGGTCGCGCTCGAGGGCTTGGCGATCTGCCGCGTCGGCGGCGAACGGTCCACCCGAAGCGAGGAACTGCAGCAACGCCGGGTCGTTCGGATCATTGCGATCACCAGGCCATTGCGTGTGCAGATGAGCGAATGGCATCGCCCCCGGGCCGTTAGTCGGAGGAACGAAGATGCCGGTGAGTACGGCGACCGGCAGTGGTGGACCCATCGGCCCCAGCGCGTCGAGGACATACGGCGATCGTCCGTGTCCGGGGCGGTCGACCACATACACGACCCAACCCTGCTCGCTCAACAGCGTTGCCCATCCGGGACGTCCATCCGGCGTGCCCAGGTAGTCAAGACCCTGGCCGCCACCACCGTGGATCAGCACGATCGGGTACGGCTTGGTCACCTCGGCCGGCGATTGCCAGTACACGAACATCGGGCCGCGCGCGGCACCAGTAGCAGGGTCCGGCTGCACGCCAACCCAGAAAGATCCTTGCCGTAGCGTGACCGGGGGTGATTCCGCGGGTGGTTCCGCCGGTGGGCCTTTCGAAAAGCGAGCCATGGTTCTCCTGCGCCTCGAGCCGTCGCCTCACCATACCCAAACGTCGCCGGCGCAGGTCCAGTCCAGTCGCGCTGCCGCGACGGTGGCCCGGTCGTCGACGGTTATCGCACGCGTACCACCTCACCGGAGGGAGGGCACGGAAATTGTGTGATCCATTTCGGTCCCTGCTCCGAACAAGGTCGACGAATGTCTCGAATTCGTCAAGAACGAGGAGGATGACCATGAGTGACTTGTCACGGCGGAAGTTCCTGGCCTCAGGCGCAGCGGCTGCAGGGGCAGTCGTCGTCGTCGGCCAGCTCGGAGACGGTGCGGCCTCGGCCGCGTCGTCAGATGCGGCTGGCGGGTCCGCGTGGTTCGGTGGGCAGTCAGTCGCATCGGAGCCGTTCGTCGTCTACATCCGCAACGCGGCCAAAGGCGAAGTTGCCGTCCTGAGGGGCGAAGCAGAGGTCGTGTACACC
>DATAJN010000476.1:0-3018 GCA_036262105.1 Ilumatobacteraceae bacterium | reverse complement strand
GCGCCCCGCCCATGCCGTGAGGAACCCCGGCGTGCTCGGCGCAACGAACGCGAAGTTCACCAGCACAGCCTTGGTGACTGCCGGGTCCACGTTCAGCGCTACGTAGCGCGTGGTGTTGGCCCGCATCGTCTTGGCACCGGCGGTCGTCAGTCGGGTGTCGAGCACGCGGTTACCCGGAGGTACAGCGACAAACGACAGCGGGCCTGGGGCAACGAAGGGAACGGGTGCGGTCGTGATCTTGCGGACCGTGCCACCGGTGAGTGTGTAGTAGAGGGCGATGCTGTCGTGAGTCGTGACGAAGGCCATGTCGGCGATGCTTTCGAGGCCCGTCGCGAACGGAGTGGAGTAGTCGACAGTTCCGTTTGCGCGGCGCAGCCACATGATGCCGGTGCCCGCATCGGCGAACAGATAGCCACCGTCGTACTGGGCCGGCCAGTGACCATTGGGGATGAAGGCCCCGGCGGTGATGACCTCACCCTGGGGGTGCGGATAGTCCGTGAGTGGATCGGTGAATCCAGCTGCCGGGTCGGCGGCCGCGCACGGAGGGTTCTGCCCACGCGGGCACACACCCTCGCGGACGGGCCAGCCGTAGTTCCGGGCGATCCCACCCTCGTCGACTTCCTCACGGGTGTCGAGGCCGACGTCGTTGATGAAGAACCGGTCGGGCCCGGTGTTGGGGTCGAAGGCGAAACGGAACGGGTTGCGCAATCCCCAGGCATAGAGCTCCTGGCAGGCAGTAGTGGGCGTCGACGGCACGTTGCCGCGTAGCCGGCAGCTGGCCGTGCCGGGCCCGCTGATGGGGTTGCCAGGAGCGGGTTCACCAGTCGAGGGCACGACGCGCAGGATCTTGCCGTTGAGCAGGCTGAGATCCTGCCCGGCGTTGCTCGGGCTGGCATTCGTGCGGGGATCGCTGCCGGCGTCGCCCACCGAGATGTACAGGAATCCATCGCCGCCGATCTCCAGATCACCGCCGTTGTGATTGCCGGCGTGCGAGGAGATGTTGTCGACCAGCACGACTTCGCTGTTGGGATCGATCGAGTCTCCCGACATCGTGAAGCGGCTCACCCGGTTCACGCATCCACCAGGTGCACTGGGCGCTGGGTGGGTGAAGTACAGGTAGAGGAAGCCGTTGACGGCGAAATCCGGGTCGACCGCGACACCGAGCAGACCACGCTCGCCACCGTTGCACGGCGACAGGCTCAAGGTCAGCGCCGGCTTGGCAACCAGGGCGTCACTGCGGATCAGCCGCACCGACCCGGATTGCACCAGCACCAGCACAGTGCCGTCGGGCAGGCCGGCGATGCCGGTCGATGCTCCGGGTGAGGCCACCTGCACATCCGTGAACCCGGCAGGCACGGTGGCGGCATCGACTCGAGGCGCCGCAATGTTCACGATCGGAACCACCACCGAGGTGATCAGCAACGCAGCAGCGGCGAACTTTCGCATATCGAGCTCCTCCAAGCTCCGCCCTCGACGGCGAAGTTAACACCGTCGGTCCAGCCCGGTGATTCAGGGCCGCGGAGCCGCCGTTTTCGGTAGGTCAGCAGGCGAGGTCGCCGGGCAGTACGCCGCGCACCACCACCCGATAGACGACATCGTCATCCTTGAAGTACGTGTTCTGCATGGCTTCGATGAACAACCGCCCGACTGCTGCAGCGTCGACGCTTGCGCACTCGCGGTGCAGCGACCAACGAGATGCCGGCCTCCGCGGGCCAGTCGACGATCGTCGGCGGCATCGCCTGATCCGTCAACTGCGCCGGATCGACCGGCCGAGCCTGCAGCCGGTAGCTCGTCGCCACGAACGACTGGCCCTGGTCGATGTTTGCGGCGCCGACCACTGTTTCGACATCGCTCAGCATCGTCACTGCATCGAGCAACTTCTTGCGGGCACCGGTCTCCGGGTCGCCGATTCCGAGCCCGTACGCGGAATGCACGAACGTTCCACCCGCTGCAGCGATCGTCACCACGGTGTCGGGAGCATCGGCGACGTTGTGCCGGTCTGGGTACTCCGGCGGCGGGGCAAGCAAACCAGCGCTGTCGACGACACGGAGCAATGCCTGCAGGCCCTCCTCGTTGGTCTGGCGCACCAGGATGTTCTCCATCAACTCACCCGGCGCAGGCGTAGAGGCCGGGGCGGGCGTGAAGATCCGCCCGTCACCACTCACGACCAGGTCCGGAATGTCGGTGACGTGGTATTCGGGCGGAACCAGGCCGCCTTCGTAGGAGATCTTCAGGACCAGATCGTCGGCGCCGGTCGAATGGGCGATGCCTGCGGGGATAGTGCCCGGAGCCGAACTGGCGACGGTTCATGGCTGTTCGACGTTCGTTTCGGTCGTGGGGTTCCCCCGATGCCTAGCATCCCGTGTGATGTCAGCATTGTTCGATCTGACCAACAAGAAGGCACTTGTCACCGGCGGCGGCCGAGGGCTCGGCCGAGCCATCGCCATCGGCCTCGCCCAACACGGCGCCGATGTTGCCGTAACGAGCCGCACCGTGGCCGAGCTGGAGGAGACGGCCGACGCCGTGCGCGCCGCCGGGCGCGAATGCGTGGTGGTGCCCGGTGACGCGTCTCGCAAGAGTGAGATCGACCGAGTTGTCGGAGAGGTCGCCAACGGCCTCGGCCGCATCGACATCTTGATCAACAACGCCGGTGTCGATGCTGCGGCGCCGGCGATCGACTACACCGAGGCCGACTTCGACTTCGTCCTCGACGTCAACCTGAAGGCGTACTTCTTCTTCGCCCAGGCCGTCGCCAAGCTGATGATCGCCAACGGCGGCGGGGCGATCGCCAACAACTCGTCGATCTGCGGCGAGGTGGCCGTCAAGAACATCTCCGCGTACAACATCTCCAAGGGCGGGGTGAACATGCTCACCAAGTCGCTCGCTCTCGAATGGGCACCTCACGGCATTCGAGTCAACGCCTTTTCGCCCGCGTACATGCAGGTGTTCATGCCCGGCGCTGCCGGCGAGCACGACGAAGCAAAGGAGCAGGCAGTGCGCGATCTCACGCCACTGGCC
>DATAJN010000475.1:0-1531 GCA_036262105.1 Ilumatobacteraceae bacterium | reverse complement strand
ACGCCTCGAGGACCACTCCGATCCTGAGGTCTTCAGTTGTAGGCATGATCGGTTACCAGCGACTTCCTAGGCACCCGGTGCGCCAGCATTGTTTCGGTCCAATTCGTGCGCGAGCGTTGCCAGCTCGTCGCCTCCGGCCATCTCCCTGATGAGTTGATCGACCGTGATCTCGCTTCGCCTGGCGTCGAGGCTCGTCTTGCCCAACGTCAGCACCATGAAGTGGTCACCGATCAGAAACGCGTGGTGAGGGTTGTGGGTGATGAAGACAACGCCGATCCCGGCCTCTCGCGCATTGTCGATGTATTTCAGCACGACGCCCGACTGCTTGACTCCCAGCGCCGCGGTGGGCTCATCGAGGATCAGCACCCTGGCACCGAAGTACACGGCGCGCGCGATCGCTACGCATTGACGTTGGCCACCCGAAAGCGTTGCCAGTGGTTGGTTGACGTCGGTGAGATGGATCCCGAGTTTGGCCAGTTGCTCTGACGTCGTTGCCCGCATGCGTGCGATGTCCATCGGCTTGAAGACAGGTACCGGCTTGCGAATCTCCGAGCCGAGAAAGAAGTTGCGCCACGTCTCCATGAGGTCGACGACAGCGAGGTCTTGGTACACGGTGGCGATGCCAGCATCCAGGGCGTCGCGTGGCGAGTCGAACTGCGTTTCCTCGCCGTTGATCTTCATCACGCCTTCGTCAGGGCGATGCAATCCGGAGATGATCTTGATGAGGGTCGACTTCCCGGCACCGTTGTCACCGAGCACGCATGTGACCTCACCCGCTCGAACGGTGAGATCGACACCGACCAACGCCCGGATGTGGGTGTACGACTTGGTGATGCCGACCATCTCGATGATCGGAGTCGAAGTGTTCATCGCTGGATCCGAGCCGACATCTGCTTGACCTTGAGGTTCAGCAACACGGCGCCCAACAGCATGATCCCCAGGAAGAACCGGAACCAGTTCGGGTCCCAACCGGCATAGACGATGCCCTGAACGGTCATCCCATAGATGAACGCGCCGATCGCGGAGCCGATGGCCGACCCTGACCCGCCGGTGAGGGCGCAACCGCCGACCACTGCGGCGATGATGTACAGGAACTCGCCACCGATGCCGGACCCCGCCTGGACGGACTTGTACGCAGACAGTTGGTGCATCGCATAGAACCACGCCGAGAACCCGACGAACATGAACAGTCCGATCTTGACCCACTTGGTGGGTACGCCGACTGCGCGGGCGCTGGCCGCGTTGCCACCCGAGGCGAGGATCCAGTTGCCGGTTCTGGTCCGCAGCAGGATGTACGTCGCGATCGCGACGAGTACGAGCCACCACAGGATCAGGATGCTGAACTGAGGGCCTCCCCTGCCACCCAAGTGCAGCCTGTACGCGAAGAACCCACGGATGATGCTGTAACCGGCCTCGCCAGACACATCGGACGTCGCGACGGTGTTGGTGACCAGTTTGTTGAATCCGAGGTTGAGACCGAACAGCATGAAGAGCGCGCTGAGGGTGATCAGGAAGCTGGGAATCCCGGTCA
>DATAJN010000474.1:0-2326 GCA_036262105.1 Ilumatobacteraceae bacterium | reverse complement strand
CGCTCGGGGTGGTCCGGCGCCAGGCGCAACGCCTCGTCGCCGACCCTCAGCTCGATCGACTTGGCCTCGGGCGCGTGGAGCATCGACTGGCCGGTGCGGGCCAACGCGAATGCGTGCTCAGCGTGGACGATCGGGAACGTCTCGTGGAAGCCGTTGAGGTAGGTGCCCACCGATTCCGGATCCGGCGCCCAGTCGGCACGCAGCCCGAGATAGCCGTTACCTGTCGCGAACAGAGTGCCGGTCAGGCCGCCGTCGTCGTCACCAAGGCCAGTCTCCACCAGCCGCCAGGCGTCGACCGGGAACCGCTCGCGGTCGATCGTGATCGTGCTGGCCCCACGCGTCACGGGAGCGTCTCTTCGAGGTCGTCGACGACGATGTCGGCCCCCGCCGCGACCAGTGCTGCGCGGTTGCCGCCCCGGTCCACGCCTATCACCAACGCGAAGTCGCCGGCGCGCCCGGCGGCAACGCCCGAGCTGGCATCCTCGACGACGACCGCCTCGGCCGGTGTCACGCCGAGGCACTCGGCGGCGTAGACGAACGTCGCCGGCTCGGGCTTTCCCGCGAGCTGCTGCTCGACAGCGACGATGCCGTCGACGACCGCGACGAAGCGCGCAGCGATGCCGGCCGCGCCCAGCACCGGGCGAGCGTTCTTCGACGACGACACGATGGCGCTCGGAACGCCGGCGCGGTCAAGTACGTCCATCACCCTCAGCGTTCCCGGGTAGGGCTCGATCCCCTGCCTGGCGAGCACGGCGTTGAAGTTCTCGTCCTTGCGGTTTCCCAGCGCACAGATCGTGTCGTCACCCGGCGGATCGGAAGGATCTCCCCACGGGAGCTCGACGCCGCGGGAGGCGAGGAACCTGCGCACCCCCTCGTAGCGCGGCAGGCCGTCGACGTAGCTCAGGTAGTCGTTGCCGTCGAAACCCCACGGCGCGAACAGTTCGGCCCATGCCCGCTGATGGATCTCCGCTGTGGGCGTGACGACCCCGTCGAGATCGAACAGCACCGCTCCGAACGACGCCCAGTCGACGATCCCATCTGCAGTCACGACCGCATGGTAAACGTCAGGGGCCGGAAGGATGGAGGGGGAGCCGTTACGGCGCGGTCGTCGGGGCAGTCGTCGACTGCTTGCCCTTGCGCCAGGTTGGCACGCTTGGAGCGTTGGGCTCGAGCGATCGGAGATAGGTCGTGATCTGGCGGATCTGCTCGTCGGTCAGGGTGCCCTCGAAGGCGAGGCTCCACGGCGGCATGTCGGTGCCGGGCACGCCTCCGGCGATCAGGTTGTTGATCTGGAGATCGGTGGTGCTCTTCAGGAACTCCTGCGAGTTCAACACGGGCGCGCTCCCACCGACGGCACCCTTGCCGTGGCACGACGAGCAGTTGGTCGCGTACAACTGGGTGCCGATGTCCCGGTACGAGGACTCCTGAGCCTTCGCCGCATCGGCGCGCAATCCGGGCTCGCGCACCTGGTAGACGACGAAGCCGGCGACGAGCAGCACCATGAAGATGAGGCCCCATATGAGGTACCAGTCGAGACTGCGCTCGAGCGCGTCAGGCTCGAATGGCGGCGCAGTGGGACGATCGCGGGGCATGGCTCAAGCCTTCGGAATGCAAGACGGACCCTTGGCGGGTTTCAGGAACTGCTTGGCTCCGCGTGGAGGCCCGACGATGACCGTGGACGTGTCGGCCGTCAGCGTCCCGGTCGTGCTGTCGAGGGTGAGGGCGTAGCGGTCCATGCCACGCGGCGCAGGCCCTTGGATCCACTCGCCACCCAGATCGTAGATCGACCCATGGCACGGACATTCGAACCGACCCGACGATTCGCAGAAGGGAACCCGGCAGCCGAGATGTGGACACTTCTGCGAGATGGCGTACAGGTAGCTGCCGGTGTTGGCGACGAACAGGCGGGCCGCTGACACGTAGGTCGCAGTCTCTGGGGCGTAGTTCGACGGCGAACCGAGTTCGACGGCGGCTCCCGTGGCGTTGCCGACCAGCGGACGGAGCGACTCATACGTGGTCCAGCCGGCCGCGGCCGTGAGAATGGTGCCACCAAGCTTCCATCCTGATCGCAGGAATCGGCGGCGTGTCGAGGTCATCGGCAATCTCCTTAGAGCTCTACGTACCAATGGGTCCACGGTACGACGAATCGCCAGCCCGGACCCCTGAAGAACGTCCCGATGACTGTGAGCACGACCGCGATCAGCATCAGACCGGAAAAGACGACGATCGCCACCTTGCGGTGCCGAGCCACTGTCGACGGGTTGCGATCGATGTAGGGAAGGAGCACCAACACCAGCACTGCGCCGGCGGGGACGAGCAGCCCGGC
>DATAJN010000473.1:0-4237 GCA_036262105.1 Ilumatobacteraceae bacterium | reverse complement strand
ATCTCGCTGAACTCCGATTGGTGCAGCATCCGAAAGTCCAGATAACGGCGTATGTCGACGTTGCCGAAGCGAAAGGCGGTCGTGAGACGGGCATGGGCGCTGTCGCCATCGAAGTCGTCGTCGAACCCGGCCCCTGCCTGCGCGAACACATCCCCGTCACCGGTGCAGTCGATGACGACCGATGCCGTGAGTGCGAACCGTCCTTGCTTGCTCTCGAAGATCACCCCTCCGACGGTGCCGTCGCCAACGATCGTGGCCACCACCAAACAGTGCAGCAGCGTGTGCACGTTCGACTCGCGGACGATGTCGTTGGAGACGAGCTTCAGCACCTCGGGATCCACGGTCGGTGACCAATGCACGGTGTCGCGCAGCGCCGCCGTACGAACGCGCCAGTACGCAGCTTCGACCGGGTTCTTCGAACCCCAGATCTCGGGGCTCGGCCCGAGCGTTGCGTCCGGACCACACCGGTCGATGAGCTCCGCGCCGACCCCGGCCACGATGAGGTTCCCATCCCAGTCGGTCATCCGGTCGATCCACGACACGAGACCTCCGGTCGACAGCCCGCCCAAGTGGTTGTAGCGCTCCACGAGCACGGTGTCGGCCCCAAGACGGCCGGCCGCGACCGCAGCTGCCGTTCCGGCCGGCCCGCCACCGATCACCAGCACGTCGCAACTGCCGTAGACCGGAGTCGATCGGGCCGGCTCCTCGACAGACGCTGCAGGATGAGGCTTCACGATCCGCTCCTACGTGGTGTCGATCGCCCGCCGCAGATCGACGGCCGCCTTGCCGAACATCGTGGCGTCATTGGAGACCATGACGAAGCGAAAGCCGCGATCGGCAGCAGCACGGGCGGCCGTCGCATCGCCAACCGCGGTACCGCATGGCAGGCCTCGCGCACCACACGCTGCGAGCGTCTTGGAGATCAGTTCGTCGTTGTCGGGGTGCGTCGCCGGGAGCCCGCTCGACAACGAGAGGTCGCCCGTGCCGATGAACAGCGCACTCAAACCTTCGACGGCCAAGATCTCGTCGATCACCCGAAGTCCACCCTGATCTTCCACCTGCACGCCGCGAACGATGCCGGTGAGACCTTGCTCGAGGTAGTGCGCCGCGCCGTCGAGACCCCAACGTCCCGCACGCGATGTGCTACCCATCCCGCGGACTCCAGTAGGGCTGAACCGCATTGCATCCACCGAGGCGCGGCACGTGGCGGCGTCGGTGACACGCGGCACGAGGATCCCGTCGGCGCCGGAGTCGAGCAGGCGTTGCAGATGGCTGTCGGATCGGTCGGGCACGCGGACGAGCGCGCCCATCCCCATCGCCTGTGCCATCACGATGGCCCGATACGCGCTCTCGAGCGTGAGCGGGGCGTGCTCCATGTCGACGACGATGAAGTCGAAGCCGGCGTGACCGAGCAGTTCGACCGTCTCGAGGGTCGGAAGCTTCACCCAGGTGCCGAACACAGTTGGTCCATCACTCGCCAGTCGCCGGGCGAAGCTTCCGCGTTCGTACATCGCCCTCACCATAATCCGGGTCACCATCGCCTCGGCCGGTCCGCTGAACGAGGGAGGTCACGAACGTGAAACGATAGGAGCCATGCCTTACGACAAGAACGATCCCCGATCGCAACTGTCCACTGCAGGGAGCTCGCCGTCCGGCATCCCCCGCCCGGCACAGTACCGCGAACTGCACGCGACGGGCCCCGACGAGAAGCACGCCAGCGGCAGCGCAACCTGGTGGACGCGCAGCCAGGCGATGGTCATCGGCTCGACCGACGCCCAGTCGGGCGACGAGTTGACGACGAACGATGTCGATGGCGAGCACGCGGTGCTGGTGCTCGACGGCGCGGCGCTCCAAGTCAGCCACGATGGCCAGGTCGTGTCGGTCGACGAACCGTCCGTGGTCATCGTGCCCCCGGGGTCGTCGAGCCTGCAGGTCACCTCCCCCGGCACCGTGATTCGCGTGATCGCTGCCGCTACGGCTCCGGCGTTGGCGGAACGCTGCGCGAACGCGTCCGAGTACGAAGAGAGCGACGCCAACGTGGCCACATTCACGCCCTGGCCCGATCCGCCCGACGGTCACCGCATCCGTGTGTACCCACTGTCCGAGCACCCGATCGCCGAGGGGCGCCTTGGCCGCATCTTCCGCTGCTCAGATGTGATGGTCAACGTGCTGCCGGAATCCGACGATCCGCGAGATCCGTCGAAGCTGTCACCTCATCACCACGACGACTTCGAGCAGGTGTCGCTACAGGTCGTGGGCGACTACGTCCACCACATGCGTGTGCCCTGGACGCCCGACTCGACCACATGGCGCGACGACGAACACGGCGCCTGCAAAGCACCTGCGGTCGTCGTCATACCGCCGCCGCTCGTTCACACCAGTCAGGCCGTCGGCGCAATGCGCCATTGGCTGATCGACGTCTTCGCACCACCACGACGCGACTTCTCCGAACGACCGGGCTGGGTGCTGAACGCCGACGAGTACCCGATGCCGTGAGCTAACGACTCATGTCGACAGCGTTGACGCGCACCGGCTCGATCGTCACGACGACGCGACTCTGGCCGGGCTGGTCCATGTTGCGCAGGTCGACGCCGCCGTACTTGGCGCCGACCTTGTCGGCGAACTCGTAGTCGTCATCCGGAGTTACCACCGCGTCGCCGCGGAACTCGAGGTATCGCGCCGGGTTGGCCGTGTCGAGGATGAACAACGTCGCCGCGCAATTCTTGGTGAGGTTCTTCGTCTTCTGCCGCGAGGTGTTCAGCGAGACGCGAACACTGTCGCCATCTGCCAGGAACCACACGGCCGACAACTGCGGGCGACCGTCGGCACCCACGGTGGCGAGTGTTGCCACCGGCGCGTCGAGCAGATCTCGGTGCGAGTCAGGAACCGTTGCCATGTCTTCCCCTTCCGTTGGGTCGCATCGGCCTGATCCGGTCCGTGCAAAACGGAGATTAGATCAGTTGAGCCAACCGTCGTTCAGTGGCGAGCGTGATGGTGTCCGTCGTGATGATCGAACTCCTCGTAGTGCTGTCGAAGAAGGTCGGCGCCATAGTCGCCGCCATTCGGGGTGCGCACAACGGTGTGCACGTGATTTCGGGTGGGCACCTCGTTGTCGAACACCACTCCGGGATGGTGGTCGAACTCGATGAGGATCACCGGACTGTGCACCCGATAGTAGAAGGGTGCCTCGTCATCGAAGCCGCCGTACCACGAGAACCACGTCTCGTCGATGTGCGCCACGACTTCCTCTCGTCGCACGTCGGCGTGGCCCTCGCCTGTCCAGTCGACGTAGGTGCTCATCAGCGCAAGCAGCACGCGCCGCTGCGCGTCGCTCATGTCGGTGCCGGCGACGCCTTGATATGGCGCCACGAGGTTGTCGTGGAACGCGCCCGCCTGCATCCGGCCATCGAACAGGTTCTGCAGGCTCGGCGAGATCTCGTCGGGATGCAGCGACGGGTGGATGATCGCCTGGTCCCGCTGAGGCGGTGCGAGCGATCGGATGAGATCGAGCCCGAGCTGCTCCTCGGGATCGAACAGTGACAGCCCGGCCAACGGCCCGAGACCCACCCGCCTCGGTTCGGCGCCCATGAAGGTCGGGGTCATGACGATGCGCCCCTCGAACACCACGGTGTTCACACAGAGGTGATGACCGTCGATCTGCCAACCCCACGGGTCGCCCGAATCCGGCGACCCGAAGATCGACACGAAGTACGGCCACTCACCGAACGCGTCGAAGTCGCCCGAGAGCTCGGCGACCAACTGGTTGACACGCATGATCGACCGAGCCTGGTGGTATCCGCGCGCCGACAAGGTGGCTCGAACGATGTCGAGCGCAAGATCACGCACCGGTTGTGCCAAATCTTCGAGCATCACGCCGTGGCGGAAGTGGTTCATGTGGACGTTGATCCACATCCGCCATTCGGTGGCGTCCATGGGAAACGTCGCCTTGGCGCGCTGATCGTTGGTCAACGCTTGCAGGAACGCACCGGCGGCATCGGCGATCGGTCCCGTGTCGACCTTGCGACCGCCGAGCGAGCGAAGACCGGTGCGAACAGTTCCATTCGTCGTCACGCCGAGCAGAGGATGCTCGAGGTGAGCGGCGCGTTCATCGACAATGGCCAGGATCGGAGACGGAGCCTCCACGATGCGCTCGCGAGCCGACATCGACGCCAACCTTCGGATCCCGAAAGCGCGCCATCCATCGACCGCCTGCTCCTCGGGTGTACCAATTGCTGTG
>DATAJN010000472.1:0-2308 GCA_036262105.1 Ilumatobacteraceae bacterium | reverse complement strand
CGAACAGGTTGCCGCGCAGCTGATCGAGCAGTGCCAGGTGATCGGCGCCGGTCATCTCCTCGTCGCGTTCGGTGAGCGTGAGTACAACAAGCTCGAAGAGAGCCATGAGCTGTTCAGCTCCCAGGTGGCTCCACTGCTGCGAGGAGCCGACGTCGCGTGACTCGGCTGGACGGCAAGGTTGCCCTCATCACCGGAACCGGGGTCGGCATGGGCCGCGCCGCTGCGCTGCGTTTCGCTGCTGAAGGTGCAACCGTCGTGGGCTGCGACCTCAATCCGCAGACATCTGCCGAAACCCTCCGACTGGTCAGCGACGCGGGCGGCACGATGACCGCCAGCGCGCCGGTCGATCTGTCGTCGTTCGATGCCACGCGGCAGTGGATCGACGAAGCCGCGGCAATCCATGGCGGGATCGACGTGTTGTACAACAATGCGTCATTACCCGTGGTCGGCCCGTGGGACGAGCTCACCGTCGACGGCTGGCATGCCGGCATCAGGAACGAACTCGACCTCGTCTTCTACGCCTGCAAGCTCGCCTGGCCGCACATGGTCGCCCGCGGAGGTGGAAGCATCATCAACGTCGCCTCGATCGCCTCGATCCGCGGCGCGGCGTTCTTCCAGCAAGCTGCACACGGTGCGGCCAAGGGTGGCGTCCTGTCGTTCACCTATCATCTGGCGGCCGCCGGCGGGCCGCACCGCATTCGCGTCAACGCGATCCTGCCCGGTTTGATACGCACGCCGTCGACGGAGTTCCTGTTCGACTCGCCCGATGCTCCAGGCAGCATGCTTGCTGCCGCCAACCCGCTCGGGCGGGTCGGTGAAGCCGATGACATCGCCAAGCTCGCCGCGTTCCTGGCCTCCGACGATGCCTGGTACATCAACGCTGCGGCGATTCCTGTCGACGGCGGCCAGTCCGTCATCGAGTAGCAACGAAAGCTCATGTGAACCGAACGGATGAGTGCCGTCGTACCATCGCGACGTGGACAGGCCGGCCGGTTGGCCGCTTCGATCGAGCGTGCCTAGGCGATCGCTGGAGGCGAAATGGGCGCCGGCGGCCCGAATCGCCGCCAGCGGTGGCAGAGCCGACCGAGCGTCGCCAGACCGGAACACGGTCGAGCAGACCTCAGCGGGGTTCGAACTCGTTCGCCGAACACCCCGAGCGCTGGTAGAAGTCGAAGAAGAGGCGATCTGGGTCGTAAACGTCTCGCAAGCGCTGCAACCGAGCGAAGTTGGCATCGGCCATGAACTTCGACGAGCGACGGGTGAGGTCGGCGTCACCGAGGTACGAGCCCTTGCTGACTGCCTCGAGGGCGCGGAACCTCGTCGTCACCCAGTCCTGCATCTCGGCGTCGTCTCGCTCGTTCGCCCAGATCGTGTAGGCGGCGATGTAGACGTTGCCCTCCATCGAGAAGGCCATGTCGGGCAGCGGCCGGGTCGGCGACCAGCCGTACCAGATGATGAACGACTCGGGTGTCGGCAGGGATCGGTAGATCTCGCCGAGCATCGGTGTGAGCTCGGCTGCCGTGGCGTCAGTCCAAGCGCAGTCGGCCGAGTAGCGCATCCCCGGTGGGTTCTGGGCGTCCATGATCGGGTTCTCTTCGTCGAACCAGGTCGGCTCGGCGAAGATCCTCAGCAACGCGCGGTCGAGCGCTGGGCACGTTTCCAGAGGGGCCATCAGGCGACGGGCCTCGTCGGGCGAGTCGAACATGCCCGTGGTGTGCATGATGAGGAGCGGTCCGCCACCGACGTCGATCCCGGGCGGTGGGATCCTGGTGCCGACGATGACGGGCTCGACACGGACATCGAGGCCGGGCAAGACCTTGTGTGCCCAGGCGATCAGCTCGTCGAAGCACTCGATGGGGAAGGCATAAGTGGTGTGCGTGAATGCGGCCGGCATGCGATGAACGCGCAGGTGGAACCGAGTGACGACCCCGAAGAATGCCGGGCCGGAACCGCGTGCAGCCCAGAACAGCTCGTGATTCTGTTCGGCGTCGGCGTGCACGAGCTCGCCTGAGGCGGTGACGACGTCGATGCCGACGACGTTTTCGCAACCCCAACCCCATTGGCGCGAGTTCCAGCCCTGCCCGCCTTGCAACAGATAGCCACCGATCCCGACCGTCGAGCAATGACCGCCGGGAAAGAGCAGCCCGTGTCGGCGCAGGAACGGGCTGAGCTCCTGCCCGCCACGAATCGCCGGGCTCGCCGTGGCGGTGAGGTTGGCGACATCCACGGTCATCTCCCGCAGCCCAGCGAGATCGATCAGCAGGGAATCATCGCGCACGCTCCAACCCGCCCAGGCATGACCTCCCGA
>DATAJN010000471.1:0-6973 GCA_036262105.1 Ilumatobacteraceae bacterium | reverse complement strand
GGTGTCACGCGGTTGTTCGACCGGAGCGTCGCCAGAGCGGCCGATCCATGGCAACGAGTGCCATACGCTGCGATGGAATGCCACGTAGCCGGGGGAGAGCCACGGCCCGAGGAGCTCGCCGGCAGTGAGTCGGTCGAGTTCGGGCAGCGATTGGTAGACGACGGTCGGGAGCTGGTGGTGGGCGGTGTGGAAGTTGTTGTTCCAATACATCCAGCGCACGACGCCGTTCGAGACAACGGTGCGGGTGTTCTCGGCAGCTTCGACCGTGCCGACCGTGGCGCCATAGTGCTCAGTGACCAAGACCAGAGGAACCACGATGACGAGGGCGATCAGCCACGGCGCGAGCCACACGGCGAAGAGTGCTTCGGGATTGGTGAACGCCATGCGGATGACGAACGCGAGAACTGCGAAGCACAAGGCCGTATCGATGATCGCTGCCCGTTTCTGCGCGCTCGTACGGAGCCAGTTCGCAGGGTGCCCGAATGCGGCAGCGATTCCATGACCGAAGAGACGCACGAGAAACGCGACGCCGCCGAGCGCGAGCAATGGGTATTCGAGTCGCGATCGGAACTGCAACGGTGGCCCCTCCGGGTCCTCGATCGCCGCGGTGTATCGGTGGTGAGAGAGATGGTACGGCCGGTAGACACCCCAAGGCATCAACACGACGGCCCCGGCAAGTGCGCCGGTCACGCGGTTTGCGAGTCGTGAACGGAAGAGATGCCGGTGAGTGGTTTCATGCACGATGGCGCCGTTGCCGAGGAGCAACCACCCCATGGCGAACCACACCGGGATCCGAACGAACCATGCCGTTCGTAACGCGACGACAGCGAGCAGCACGTAGATCGCCGCCGACGCTGCAAGATGCCCCGCCGAGGCCCACGTCCGTGGCGTCGTGAGCCACTGACGTCGAGCTTCGGTGATCTCCATCAGGCGGGGCCGATGATGATGCTTCCGTTATGTCCGCCGAATCCGAGGCTGTTGGAGATCGACGGCCCCGGTGTCCACGGGCGGGAGGATCCCACGACGAGATCGATGGTGAACTCGGGGTCGACGGTTGTCGTGCCGGCCGTCGGAGGGATCGAGCGCTCTTCGATCGCCAACAGCATGGCAATGGCCTCGAGTGCTCCCGCAGCGCCGAGTGCGTGACCGGTGACTCCCTTGGTCGAGCTGACGGGGACGCCGCGTGGACCGAACACCGCGGAGACGGCTGCGGCCTCGGCGGCATCGTTCAATGGGGTTGATGTGCCGTGGGCGTTGACGTGGCCGATGTCGCTTGGTTGCAGGCCTGCGTCGGCAAGCGCCAGGCGCATGCACTCGATGGCTCCGACACCGCCAGGCGCAGGCGCGGTGATGTGGTGCGCGTCGGCATTGCTGGCAGCCCCCAACACCTCGCCATGAATAGTGGCGCCACGGGCCTCGGCAACCGACCACTCCTCCAGGATCAGCACGCCGGCACCCTCGCCGAGCACGAATCCGTCGCGAGCGACATCGAAGGGACGGCTGGATCCAGAGGTCGACAGTGCAGTCATGTTGCCGAAGCTGGCGACACCGATGGCGCATCCCGCCGACTCGGCGCCACCGGTGACGGCGGCGTCACACATGCCCCACGAGATCAGGCGAGCGGCATATCCGATGGCGTGCGTCGACGCGGCACAGGCAGTGCAGATCGTCTCGTTGGGGCCGCGGAGGCCATAGCGCATGGAGATCGCCGCACCCGGCGCGTTCGGCATCATCATCGGCACGAGAAAGGGCGAAACACGCCGTTCGCCCTTGTTGAGCAGAACCTCGATCTGATCCTGTGTCGATCGGAGGCCGCCCACACCGGTCGCGAAGATGGTGCCGAAACGATCAGAACCGACGGCCGGATGGCCGGCGTGTTCGAAGGCCTCGACTGCAGCGGCCACGGCGAACTGCTCGACACGATCGGCGCGTCGAGCTTCCTTGGGGCTGTCGAAGTACGGGCTCGGATCCCAGTCAGCGATCTCGATGCTCTTGTGGTCGGTGATTCCCGGCCCGTTGAGGCCGTCCCAGAACGCCTTCTTGCCGATTCCGCACGGTGCGACGACGCCGTAGCCGGTGATGGCTACGCGCCGGCCCGCACCTTTCATCAGAGCTTGCCGACGACCAGGTCGTAGGCCTGGCCGACTGTTTCGATGCCCTCGAGATCTTCCTCGGGGACCTCCACGCCGAACTCCTCTTCCAGGGCCATCACCAGTTCGACGAGGTCGAGGCTGTCGGCATCGAGATCGTCGCCAAACTTTGCTTCTGGTACGACCTGGTCTTCCGATACCGAGAGCACCTCGACGGCGCACTTGCGGAAGCGGGCGAACATTGCTTGATCCACGACTATCTCCTTGTGTTCGTGATGCGGACGATGCTAGTGACTGTGCCGTGCTGAGCGGCTGTGGCTGTCAGTGGCCCATGCCCAATCCGCCATCGACGGGGATGACGGCACCCGTGATGTAGGCGGCGTCTGCCGAGGCCAGAAAGGTAACAACACCGGCAATCTCGTCGGCGCAGGCCATGCGTGCGAGCGGAACCGCGGCAGTGAGCTCTGCCAGTCGCTTGTCGCCGAGCGCTGCCGTCATATCGGTGGCCACGGGGCCGGGAGCGACGACGTTGACGGTGATGCTGCGCGATCCCAACTCGCGCGCCAATGATCGGGCCAGCCCGACGAGCCCTGCCTTCGACGCTGCGTAATTTGCCTGCCCCGCCGACCCCAGCAGGCCGACGACCGACGACATGAAGATGATTCGGCCGGCACGGGCGCGAAGCATGCCATGGGTGGCCCGTTTGGCGACGCGGTAGGCAGCAGTGAGGTTGGCGTCGATCACCGAAGCAAAATCGTTCTCGCTCATCCGCAGCAGCAACCCGTCTTTGGTGATGCCGGCGTTGGAGACCAGCACCTCGACCGGGCCGAACTCGGCCTCGACGAAAGCGAAGGCCGCGTCGACGGATTCTCCCGAAGTGACGTCGCACGCCACGCCGAGGAACCCGTCGGGTGGGGAAGTTGAGTTGTACGTGACGGCAACGCGGTCGCCCAGCGCCCGGAACCGCTGCGCGCAAGCCAACCCGATGCCTCGCGATCCGCCGGTTATGAGAACAACTCTGCTCACGCAGGCCCGCCGGCGGGCGCGCCGCCTCCCCATCGCAGCACAGCGCTGGCGGCAGTCATGCCACCGCCGAAGCCGACGAGCAGCAGGAGATCGCCTTCTTTGACACGGCCATTGTCGAGCGCATCGGCGAGCGCGAGCGGCACTGACGCCGACGAGGTGTTGCCAGTGTGTTCCAGCACACTCACCGATCGTTCGATGGGAATGCCCAATCGCTCGCAGGCTGCCTGGATGATGCGAATGTTGGCCTGATGCGGGACGACGAGTGAGATGTCATCGGGGACCAGCCCTGCATGTTCGAGCGACTTTGTCGCCGAGTCGACCATGATTCGAACAGCGCGACGGAAGACTTCCTTGCCCTCCATTTGGATGTAGCCACCAACATCGGCCCACAGCAGCCGGCGGAGTGAACCGTCGGCGTCGAGATCCCAGGCCAGCAACTGGCCGGGGCCCTCGACCGCTTCGAGCACTACGGCGCCGGAGCCATCGCCGAACAGCACTGCGGTGTTGCGGTCTTCCCAGTCGGTGATGCGCGACAGCGAATCGGTTCCGATCACCAGCACCTTGCGGGCTCCCATGGCGATCAGACCATGGGCATTGACGAGGCCGTAGACGAAGCCCGAGCACGCCGCGTTGAGGTCGTAGGCGCCACAACGCAGACCGAGCTCGTTCTGCACGGATGCGGCATTGCCCCACTGGATGTCGGGCGTGGTTGTTGCCAACACGAGCGCGTCGATCTCGCTCAGCTCGACACCCGACATGTCGAGCGCTGCTCTTCCCGATTCGATCGACAGGCCGATCGTGGTGCCGCCGACGTGGCGTTCGCGGATGCCGGAACGCTCGACGATCCACTGGTCGGACGTGTCCATCATCTGCTCGAGATCGTGGTTGGTGAGCACCTTCGGTGGCAGGGCCGTACCCCAACCTGTGATCACTGCACCTCGAACTGCGGAAGGTAGTGCTGGCATGTCAATCAGTCCTCAACCATGCGATGGGTTGTCTCATTGTGACGCGCTCTCCACCGAGCGCGATGTAACTCTGTAGTACGCCTGCAAACGGTGATCGTACTTCCGACTCACCCACATGACCGAGGACCGAGCCGACCGTGAGCATCGTGCCGTCGGAGAGGTGGGCGATCGGGATGAACACACCTGCTGCTGGGCTGACGACGAGCCGCTCGTGGGCGAACAGGTGCTCACCCTCGAGCTGGATGCCGCCGCGGGGCGAACCGGCGTTGACCCACTCGAGCAACTTCTCGAGATCTTCCGGTGTAGATACCGCAATGGTGCGAGCAGAGTCGACGGTGCGCTTGGCCATGCCAGTCAACACGCCGCCGGGCCCGAGCTCGACGAACTCGGTGACGCCCAACTCCTCGAGGGCGAGCAGGCAGTGCTTCCATCGCACCGGGCTGCTCAGTTGTGCCGACAGCAGGCTCGACCAGTCGGCACCGGCGTTGTGGGCGAGCGCGTCGACGTTGGAGATGACCGGCACCTCCGTGTCGCGAGGATCGGCCTCGGCGATGGCTTTGCGCAAACGGTCGCGTGCCGGGCTCATGAACGGCGTGTGGAAGGCACCGGAGACCGGCAAGGGGATGACCTTCTTCGCGCCAAGTTGCTTGGCCACGAAACCGGCAGCGGAGACCCCTTCTTTCGATCCGGCGATCACGATCTGACCCGGAGCGTTGAAGTTGGCGACCCACACGTCGTTGTCAGCGCGTCGGCAGGCGATCTCGACTTCATCGTCATCGAGGCCGAGCACCGCGGCCATCGTGCCCGGGTTCTCGATTCCAGCCTGGTGCATCGCTTCGGCGCGCTCGCACACCAAACGGACACCCTCGTCGAAAGACAATGCGCCAGTCGCGGTCAAAGCTGTGTACTCGCCGAGGCTGTGCCCCGCGCAGAAGCTCGGTTCGAGGCCCAGACGCTCGGCGGCGTCGAGCACCATGAGGCTGGAGACGAAGGTGGTGAGTTGGGCCTGACGCGTGTCCTTCAGTTCCTCGGCGTCGGCGTCGAGCAACAAGTGAGACACGTCGCGATCGGCGATCTCGGACGCCTCGTCGACGAGCTCCCAGCTTTCGTGGTCGACCCATGGCCTGCCCATACCCGGTCGTTGTGATCCCTGGCCAGGGAACGTGAAGGCAAGCATGATCCACACACGTTAGACCGTTTGTAGAGAAGTCGATTTGCTACCGCCGGGTAACGGCCGTGACGTGCCGGGGTTCGGCCGCTACGCTCTCGGCGTCACTCGCCCGAGTGGCGGAATGGCAGACGCGACGGACTCAAAATCCGTTGTCCGAAAGGGCGTGTGGGTTCGAGTCCCACCTCGGGCACCATGCGGGGTGACGCTACGGCCTGACGTTCAAGGTGATGGGCACGCCGGTCAGGCCCTTGCTGACCGGGCAACCCACCTTCGCCGACTGTGCAGCGGCTTCGAAGCCGGCGGCGTCGAGGCCATCGACCTCGCCCGACACGATCAGGGTGATCCCGGTCAGGCGGAAGCCGCCGGCCGGATCGGGGCCGAGGCTGACGTCGGCCTGGACATCGAGAGTCTTCGGAGTGCCGCCGGCCACGGCCACCGCATTGGAGAGCGACATCGCAAAGCACGCCGAATGAGCGGCGGCGATCAGCTCCTCCGGGCTGGTCGTGCCGTCGGCGTCGTCAGCCGCCCGCTTCGGGAACGACACGTCGTAGGTGCCGACCCCGGAGCTGGTCATCTCCACCTGCCCGGAACCCTGTTGCAGCGTTCCCGTCCAGGCTGTCTTCGCTGTTCGTGTCGGCATCGTGTCCTCCGTTCGTTGCGATCACCCAACGCTACGCGTCTCCACGAGCCGCCCACGGTAGGCAGACCCGCAACCGGCAACTGAGCGCACACAATCGCCGGTCAGAACGGGTCGTCGCGGTCAGGTGGTGTAGTCGGCTTGGTGCACTCCGCTTGCCGATTGACGAGCTGGTTGAGGTGCGGACCGCAGAACTGTTGGCCCTTCTGTGGGGCGTTGCCGCACGGCTTGCCCTTGTTGGTCGTCGCTCGGCATCTTGCCGCTGTCGGTGCGTGGGGGACGGTCGCCACGCCATGGTTGCCCGCTTCGGTGATGCCCTGCGCAAGGAGTGCCGTTGCCGGGTAGCGGCATGCCGCGTGGTGGTACGTCGTTCGCTTGTCGGCGCGAATCGAAGTGATCGGATCACCGACGGCGAATCGCTGCCCGCAGGTGCCACAGGTGCCGGCGTACTTCGCAGGGATCGTCGGCTCGTCGCCGACGGCACTGAAGTCGTCGTCACCGCCTCGTGCTCGGTCGACGTTCATCTTCGCCATCCGTCGAGTCTCGCAGCTGACGCTCGGACGACCCCCGCGCGAGCACCCTTGCTTGATTCGCCTCACTCCGGCGATGCGGACGTGCTCCTACTGTCCGATGGTCGAACAGTAGGAGGACGCTCCGTGCGTACTCGGTGCCTCTACAGCGCAGTCACGCAGATCGCCGTCACCGTGAAAGTGGCGTTGGCGCTCTGGATCCGCTGGGCGCGGATCTGCCACGAGTCGTAGGAAGCGTTCACCGTGATTGGGCCGGCGAACAGGATGTGGATGCTGTTCCCGGTGGTCTCCGAGTAGCCGCCGCCGATTGCCTTCTTGCCTGCAGGACAGGTCGCCGTGTTCGTGACTGCGGCCGCGGTCGTCGTGGAAACCGACGCCGGTGAAGTGACTACTACGTAGCCGTTCAACGTGCTGGTGCCATTGGTGCCGGCAGGGCCTGGTGGTCCAGCGGGTCCGGTTGCGCCGGTCGCTCCGGTGAGGCCGGTCGCACCTTGTGGTCCAGCGGGTCCGGCGGGTCCGGCGGGTCCGGCGGGTCCGGCGGGTCCGGCGGGTCC
>DATAJN010000470.1:0-7825 GCA_036262105.1 Ilumatobacteraceae bacterium | reverse complement strand
TCCCGGGTCACCTGGGATGGTGCGACCCCTCGTCACCTGGGTCACTACACGGGTTGGGCTCCAGTCGTCGGCGACCCGGCACCATTCAACAATGGGCTCCGCGTCACCGTCGAGATCGACGGCGAGCGTTTCGATGCCTGGGCCTACGGCTCGCCGCGGCGGCGGTTGCTCGACCGCCAGGCCGGGGATTTCGTGTATGTCGACGGCGAACGTCGCCCGCAAACGTCGAACATTCGCAGAGCTCGACTCCGTCACGTGGTCGGTCGCTTCGACCTGCAGGTCGTCGGCGACTGGCGGGAGGGTTCACCGCTGTACCGCACGTCTTCGCGGGTGCGCACAGCCTTGCGACGATCCGCCGAAACAGCGATGGGCGAAGGTGACGCAAGCCTGTTCACGGGGTTGGTCATCGGCGACGACACCCGTCAATCCGCCGCCATGGTCAATGCGTTTCGGGCGTCGGGGTTGTCGCATCTGACTGCTGTCTCGGGCGAGAATGTCGCCTTCGTCATCGCTGCCGCATCGCCGCTTCTTCGCCGGTTACGGCCGTGGTCGAGATGGGCGGCAACTCTCGCCCTGATCGGCTGGTTCATGGTGCTCACCCGCTTCGAGCCATCGGTGCTCCGCGCCGGGGTGATGGCGATGCTGGCCAGCTCCTCGTACGTCCTCGGGCGCCAGACCTCGGTGGCTCGTCTTCTGGCTGTCACGGTCGCCTTGCTCGTGCTCATCGACCCGATGTTGGTGTGGTCCGTCGGCTTCTGGCTGTCGACCGGTGCCACTGCAGGGGTCTGCCTCGCTGCCCCTGCGCTGGCAGCTCGACTCCCGGGTCCAGGGTGGCTACGCGTCCCGCTGTCGGTCACGCTCGGCGCACAGCTCGGCGTCGCCCTACCGAGTTGGCTGGTGTTCCATCGACTGCCGTTGGTGTCACTTCCGGCCAATCTCCTGGCGGTGCCAGTGGCGGGCTTCGTCATGCTCTTCGGGATTCCAGCCGGGCTGCTGGCCTCGCTGTTGCCGGCGCTCGCGTCGCTGATGATGGCGCCATGCACTGCCGGCACCCGTTGGGTGGCCACCGTTGCGTACCTGGCCGAGGCGCTGGAACCGTCACCAGGCTGGTCAGCGACAGGGTGGTTGGCGGTCGTGGTGGGTGTCGGCGCGCTGGTGGCCCGTCATCACTGGCGTCACCCGCCCGACGATGTGCCAATCTGATCCAGCATGGCTGTCCACCTCATCACCGGCGATGACGAGTCGCTGCTGCTCGCTGCCGTGTCGGACCTCGTACATCACCTCGTCGGCGACGGCGACCGATCGTTGATGGTCGACGAGTTCGACGACGACGACTACGAGGTCGGCGCGGTCGTCGATGCCGCGCAGACGCCGCCATTCCTCACCGAGCACCGAGTCGTCGTCGCTCGTGGCATCGGTCGCTTCAGCGCCGACGACGTTGCCCCCTTGGTGAACTATCTCGGCGACCCGCTGCCCAGCACCGAGCTGGTACTGGTCGCCGGGGGCGGACGGCTGGCCAAGGCACTCACCGATGCGGTCAAGAAGACAGGTGGCGTGGTCACTGATACGGCGCCGCCGGCACGGGCCCGTGAGCGTGGTGGCTGGTTCGAAGACCAGGTGACCGCCGCAGGCCTGAAGCTCGATCAGCCCGCGTTGACGTTGTTGGCGTCGTGGCTGGGAGAAGACGCCGGTCGCGTGCAGGGCATCCTCGAGACGCTGGCGTCGGCATACGGCGACTCGAGAACGCTGAAGGTCGTCGATGTCGAGCCCTTCCTGGGTGAGGCGGGTGGCGTGCCGCCGTGGGACCTCACCGACGCCATCGACCGTGGTGACACAACCAAGTCGCTGCTGCTGCTGCATCGAATGATGCGTGCCGGCGAGCGCCATCCACTGCAGGTCATGGCCATCCTGCACAGCCAGTACACGAAGCTGTTGACACTCGATGGCGCAAACGCCAACGACGAGTCGGCGGCGGCCGCAGTGCTCGGGATCAAGCCGGGATTCCCGGCGAAGAAGGCCCTCGATCAATACCGAAAGTTGGGCAACAGCGGCGTCGTGCGCGCCATCGGCTTGCTCGCCCAGGCCGACCTCGATCTGCGCGGCGCCAAGGAATGGCCCGACGAACTGATCATGGAAGTACTGGTGGCGCGGCTGAGTCGTCTCAGCCGGCGTTGATCTTCTTCATCAATCGGCTCTTGCGCCGCGCTGCCTGGTTCTTGTGAATGACACGCTTGGCGGCGGCCATGTCGAGGCGCTTGACGGCGAGTCGCAACGACTCCTCACCCGCGTCGGTGCCTATTGCGTTGACGGCGTTCTTGCTGCGCGTCTTCAGCTCGCTCTTGACGGCCTTGTTGCGCTCGGCCGCCTTGGCGTTGGTGAGGATTCGCTTCTTCTGACTCTTGATGTTCGCCACGTTGCAGACACGTTCTTTCGCTTGGATGAGCCCGGCAAGGCTAACAGCACCGCTACGGCGCTCCAACCAGGCCAGGGGAGACGCCGGTAGCATCTAGCGACCGGCCATGGACCTCTCTCGCATTCGCAACTTCTCGATCATCGCCCACATCGACCACGGGAAGAGCACACTCAGCGACCGCATTCTGGAGCTCACCAACGCCGTCGATGCCCGCGACATGCGATCGCAGTACCTCGACACCATGGACCTCGAGCGCGAGCGCGGGATCACCATCAAGGCCCAGAACGTACGGGTCGACTGGCGCGGATTCACTCTGCACCTCATCGACACGCCCGGGCACGTCGACTTCGGCTACGAGGTCAGCCGCAGCCTGGCGGCCTGCGAGGGCGTGGTGCTGGTGGTCGACGCCGCCCAGGGGATCGAGGCCCAGACGTTGGCCAACTGCTACCAGGCCATGGAGCACGATCTCGAGATCGTCGCCGCACTCAACAAGATCGACCTTCCTGCCGCCGACCCCGACCGGTACGCGATGGAGATCGAGACCGTCCTCGGAATCCCGGCCGAAGACATCCTGCGAATCTCGGCGAAGACAGGGGAGGGTGTCGACAAGTTGCTCGACGCCGTCTGCGAGCGGATTCCTGCACCGAAGGGCGACCCGGATGCACCCCTGCAGGCGCTGATCTTCGACAGCCAGTACGACCAGTACCGCGGCGTCGTCAGTTCGGTGAGGGTGATGAACGGTCGTCTGACCACTGGTTCGAAGTTGCTGTTCATGCAGGCCGGCACACCGCAAGAGGCGATCGAGATCGGTGTGCGCCGCCCGGTTCCCACGCCCGTACCCGAGCTCGGGCCCGGCGAGGTCGGCTACCTGATCGCCGGAATCAAGGAAGTCGGCCACGCCCGCAGTGGCGAAACCGTCACCACGTTCGCGCACGGTTCCACCGTTGCGTTACACGGGTATCGCGATCCGAAGCCGATGGTGTTCTGCGGCCTGTTCCCGATCGACGGCGACGACTTCGAAACACTCCGGGAGAGCCTCGAGAAGCTGAGACTCAACGATGCCTCGATCTCCTACTCGCCGGAATCGTCCGGCGCGCTCGGGTTCGGGTTCCGGTGCGGCTTCCTCGGTCTGCTGCACATGGAGATCGTCAAGGAACGGTTGGAGCGCGAGTTCAACCTGGCTCTCATCGCCACAGCGCCCAGTGTCGAGTACCGAGTGCGCAAGACCAACGGCGATGTCGAACTGGTCGACAACCCCGCCGATCTGCCGCCGACTCAGAACATCGACTACATCGAGGAGCCGTTCTTCAGGGTCAGCATCATCTCGCCGAAGGACTACACCGGCACGTTGATGGAACTCTGCCAGTCGCGGCGCGGCGAGCTCTCCAAGCTCGAGTACCTGTCTCCCGAACGGGTCGAGCTCCACTATCAGATTCCGCTCGCCGAGGTCGTCGTCGACTTCTTCGATCAGATGAAGAGCCGAACACAGGGTTACGCCAGCCTCGACTACGAGTTGAGCGGTTATCAACGCAGCCAGTTGGTGCGCGTCGACCTGTTGTTGAACGGACAACCGGCCGACGCGTTCTCCACCATCGTGCACCGCGACAAGGCCTTCGCCTATGGCAACCGGATGTGCGAGAAGTTGAAAGAGTTGATCCCCCGCCAGATGTTCGACGTGCCGATCCAAGCCGCGATCGGCGGCAAGATCATCGCCCGCGAAACAGTGAAGGCCAAGCGCAAGGATGTGCTGGCCAAGTGCTACGGCGGCGACATCACGCGCAAGCGCAAGCTGCTCGAGAAGCAGAAGGAAGGCAAGAAGAAGATGAAGTCGATCGGGCGCGTCGAGGTTCCGGGTGATGTCTTCATCTCCGCCCTCAAGCTCGACGATTGAATTCGGAACGACCCGTGTCTCGCGCCGGTCTGCGATACTCGGAGCAGTGGCACGAGCATTGGCTGACGGGCACTCGGCGCGTCCGGCCGTGTGGTCGCGGCTGACGGGTGCCATCGCCGGTCCGCCCTCGATTCGGCGACTGACACTGGCGCACGCGGTCGACAACTTCGCCGATTCGCTGATCACCCTTTCCCTCATCGGTTCGCTGTTCTTCAGTGTCTCGCTCGAGGCATCGCGCACCCGCATCCTGCTCTATCTCCTTCTGACTGCGGCGCCGCTGGCGATCGTCGCTCAAGTCGTGGGCCCGGCCCTCGATCGCATTCGTGCCGGATCCCGGCTCGTCGTCATCAGCTCGCATCTGGCTCGTGCAGTCTTCGCGATGCTGCTGGCCAGCTCGCTGTTGTCGCTCGCGTTCTATCCCTTGGTGTTCGGCATCCTGCTGTCGCGCAAGGCGTACACGCTGGCCAAGACTGCACTGGTCGCCCAGCTGGCGCCGGAGCGAGCGGAGCTCGCCGCGGCCAGCGGTCACCTTGCCCGCACGGGCACGATCGCCGGCGGAATCGGCGCCGCTGTTGGTGGCGTCATGATCGGCTGGGTCGGCGTGAAGTGGTTGCCGGTGGCTGCCGCCGTTGTGTTCGTCGTAGCGGCGTTCCTGGCCGGGCGAATTGCCGTCGGTGTCGTCGAGACGCGTGCTGAAAGCATCGTGATCCGCGTCCAGACACCGGCCGACGTGCGCCGCGCGGCTCCGGCTGTTGCCACCATCAGAGCAGCCGAGGGTGCGCTCACCTTCCTTCTAGCGCTGTCGATCAAACGCGGCGGAGGTGACAAGTGGATCTTCGTCGCCGCGCTGGCTGCTGCGGGCATCGGAACGTTCCTCGGCACGATGGTCACACCACGGTTGCATCGCAGCTTCTCGTCGGACGGCATCCTGTTGCTCACACTGCTGGTTCCGGGGGCAATGTCGGCGTTCGGAGTACTCACGATCGGGAGTTTCAGCATCGTCGCGATCGCGCTGACGATCGGGCTCGGAGGAAGTGTCGCCGCCCGTGCGATGGACTCCCTCTACGGCGAGGTGCCGCACTTGATGCGCGGTCGGGTGATCTCGCGGAACGAGCTCGTCTTCCAGCTCGCCAACGTCACGGGCGCGGCGGTTGCCGTGCTCGTGTATCCGGGGCCGAGAGTTGGCTTTGCCGCTGTTGCACTCGTGCTGACGCTGGGCGGCATCGCGCTGGCATCGGAGCTTCGGCTGTCGTTGCGCAAAGAGGCCGGCCGTTGGCTGCTCGGTCAGCGACCACGTGCTGCCAACCGGGCACTGCCTCTGGCTCTGCTCGCCGAGGCGATCCGGTTTGCCGAGCAAGGTGATCACGATGTTTCGGTTGTCGTCGCTGCAAGCGCGGTCAGGGCTCTTGTCGCCCGCACCGCCGCCTCTCCCGACTCCCGCGCCGAGGAGACCTGGGCGTCGCTCGCCGATGTTGTCGACGCGGTGATCGCCGGCACTCGGCCGCCGTCGCCGGAGGACTCGACGACCATCATCAACGCCGCGGCGGCGCTGATCGCCGAGCGATCGTTCCACATCGGCGAGTCGACGAGCGGGCGCGGCTAGCCCGCTGGGAGCTCCGCGGGAGGGTTGGCGATCACCCATTGCTCGTCGACGAGGTTCAGTTCGAACTGCAACGTGCGGAACTGCTCGTCGTGGTCGTGAACGTCGACGTCGAGTTGGATCTTGTCTCCGCTTTCGACGACCGGCGCGAGGCGCAGCAGAATCCCCCCGTCAGCCACGATCACGGTGCCGTCGTCGTTGGTGACCAGTGCCTCGTCGCGCGAGTCGATGAACCGAACGGTGGCGACGTCTTTGGTGGACTTGACCAGCTCGGCCTGCACGTCGAGCTTGATGGAAGCACCCTCACCCCGAGGCTCGATGAACACCGGCAGCGGGTCAGGGTCGCTCGAACTGCTCTTGGCGAACCAACGCACCACCGAGTCGTACACGGCGCCGGCGCGTGCTGCGGATGTGCCATGTGAGGATGGCGAACACGCCGCCAGGACCAGGACGATCGCAGCGAGCACAACACTTCGGCCGCGCACGGCAACGAGCACGGAGCGAACAGTACCACCCGCCTTTCGCAGTGATCCGGCTGACTTGTCCGAGTCGCCGATCCCGACGCTAGAAATGACGCAATGGCGCGATCGCAGATGTTTCGTTCTCTGGAACATCGGAATGCGCGACTCTTCTTCCTAGGCCTCAGCGTCAGCAACATCGGCAGCTGGATCCAGATGACCGCGGTGTCGTTGCTCGTCTACCAGCGGACGGGCAAGGCCACCGACGTCGGGGTCACCTTGCTGTGCCAGTTCCTGCCGATGCTCGTGCTCGGCGTCTGGGCAGGCGCGATCGCCGATCGGGTCGACAAGCGCAAGATGACGTTGATGACCCAGGCCGGCCAGGCGGTGCTCGCCTTCGTGCTGGGGTTCCTGGCGCTGGCAGGGTGGGCGACGCTGCCGGTGATCTACCTGGTGTCGTTGGCACTCGGCGTGGTCGCGGCCATCGACAATCCGGCGCGTCGGGGGTTCGTGATCGAGCTCGTCGAGCCTCGCCACATCTCCAACGTCGTCTCGCTCAACACCGCGGTCATGACCGGTTCGCGAATCTTCGGTCCGGCGCTGGCGGCATTGCTGCTGCGGTGGATGGAACCGGGATGGCTGTTCATCGTCAACGGGGTGTCGTTTGCCGCAATCCTGTGGCCGATCTGGCGGATCGACACCACTCAGCTCTATCCATCACCACCGGCATCGCGCGGTGGCCAGCCAGTGCGCGAGGCATTGCGGTTCGTGCGCCGCAACCGCCGCCTTCTCGTGATCTACACGGTGTTCACAGTGATCGGCACGTTTGCCTTCAACTACGGGGTGTCGCTGCTGAAGCTGGCCGATCAGCGCTTCGGTCACAAGGATCTGTTCGGCTGGTTGTTGGCATCGACGAGCGTCGGCAGCTTGATCGGATCGTTGCTCACCGCGGCACGAACGCGAGTCAACTCGACCTGGTTCTTCGGGGCGGCGGTCGTGCTGGGCCTCAGCGGGTTCGCTGTTGCGTGGGCTCCGTCGATCTGGGTCGCCTACCTCGTCAGCGTGCCGCTCGGCGCCGGCGGCGCCGCATTCATCGCAGCCCTCAACGCCATCACCCAACAGGAGAGTCCGCCCGACATGCGTGGCCGGCTGCTGGCGCTGGGAGCAGTCGCCTTTCTCGGAACCACACCGATCGGTGCCCCGATCACTGGATGGATCGCCGACCATGTCAGCGCCGAATGGAGTCTCGGCTACGGCAGCGTGATCACTCTGGTAGTCGTCACGGTGGGCGCCGAAGTGCGGCGCCGGTCAGTCGGCGCGAATGTTCCAACCAGTGATCACATAGCGACCACGCTTGTCGGCGATGATCCCTACGGAGGCGGTGTCGTTCTGCAAGACGGCTCCGGCATCGGGTTTCAATCCGACTAGTCGGGTGGTCAGGATCCGGCTGAGATGGCCGTGGG
>DATAJN010000469.1:0-4333 GCA_036262105.1 Ilumatobacteraceae bacterium | reverse complement strand
GGGCAGCTCGGCTGGATCCACACCGGGCTCGGCGAGGCCGCCACCGCGCAGGTCCGCATCCGCTGGCCGGATGGCGAAACCGGGCCATGGATGACGGCAGGCGCCGACAAGTTCGTGACGATCGAGCGAGGTGCTGCCGAGCCGAGCGACTGGGTCCCGGGAAGCTAGTGCTCGCTCACGTCGAACAAGTCACCGATGTCCCGCCAGGAGCGGAGACTCAGTGACTGGCCTCGAAGGGGTTGCACTACATTCGTCTCCTCGTGGGAGCCAACGAGTTCGCGGGCAAGGTTGCAGTCGTCACGGGTGCCGCGTCGTTCATCGGCACGGCGATCTGCCGCCAGCTGGTCGCGGCCGGAACGCGAGTCGTGCTCGGCGATCTCGACGACAAGATCGGCGGTGAGGTTGCCGCACAGTTGGGCGACTCGGCGAGGTTCGTACGGACCGACGTGTCACGCGATGACGACCTCGATGCGCTCATCGACACCGCTGTTGCGGAGTTCGGCGGAATCGACCTCGTGGTGTCGGCGGCGGCAGTGTTCGTCGATGCCCAGATGGAGACGGCGCGCGAGCAGTGGCATCACGCCTTCGATGTCAACGTGATCGCTGCGGCGATGCTCATCGAGAAGGCTGTGCCACACATGGTGCAGCGCGGCGGTGGCGCAGTCGTCATCATCGCCTCGATCTCGGCCAAGCAGTCGCAACCCGATCGCCTCGTCTACCCGGTGACCAAGTCCGCTCTGCTCGGACTGACTCGCAACTCCGCGCAGCTGCTGGCCCGCCATTCGATCCGCGTCAACTCGGTTTCGCCGGGCTGGACGTGGAGCCGGAACATCGAGCGACGCTACGGCACACGGCAGCGTGCCGACTCGGTCGCCGCGGAGTTCCAAGCCCTCGGGCGGCTGGCCAACCCCGAAGAGATCGCCGACGCCGTGGTGTACCTGTTGTCCGACAGGGCATCGTTCGTCACCGGTGCTGACCTCGCCGTCGACGGCGGGTACGCAGCCATGGGTCCGGAGGCACTCGGTCAGGCGTTCGAGAAGATCCCGGTGCTCCCCGAACGAGACCGAACGTGATCGACATCGACTGTGTGCTCGACATGCGCACCCAGCTCGGCGAGTGCCCCGTGTGGAGCGGCCGCGACCGCTGCCTCTACTGGATCGACATCGATTCGCAAGTGGTGTACCGCTACGACCCCGAAGGCGATCGCAGCGACAGCCGTCGTCTTCCGGGTCGACCGGGTTCTCTTGCTCTCACCCATGACACCGATCGGTTGCTGGTCGCGATGGAGCATCAACTCGTCGACCTGACGTGGTCGACAGGAGCGATCACCCCGCGCCGCGGACTCGACGCAGAAGGCTCAGCAACGCGGCTCAACGACGGTCGCACCGACCCTGCCGGAAGGTTCTGGGTCGGCTCGATGGACGAGCCGGCATACAACGGCCTGCACGCCGGCACGCTCTACCGCGTCGAATCCGATGGCGGCAGCGAGGCGATCCAGACCGGCGTCGGTGTGTCGAATGGGCTCGCCTTCAGCCCCGATGGGTCGTTGATGTACTGGGCCGACACCACCCGCGACCTGGTGTGGGCCTACGACTACGACGTTGCCTCGGGTACACGGCGCAACGAGCGGGTGTTCCTCGACTTCTCCGCTCTGCCCGGTCGGCCCGACGGGGCGTGCGCCGACGAGACCGGCTGTTACTGGGTGGCGTGCGTCTACGGGTGGGCGCTGCTGCGAGCCACACCCGCGGGCAAGGTCGACCGCATCATCGAGCTCCCCGTGGAGAAGCCCACCATGCCTGCGTTCGGTGGCACCGATCTGGACACCATGTACATCACATCGATCAGCACCGGTGGTTCCGTGCCGCTCGCACCCGGCCAGCCGTGGGCAGGCGGGTTGCTCACGCTCGATCCGGGCGTGAAGGGGCTCCCCGAGTCGCTGTTCGCCGGCTGAAAGGCAGCGTCAGCGCGCGTCCTTGTTCACGACGTTCGGTGGCACCTCGCCGCGCAACACGGCAAGCACCGACCTGCTGGCCACTTCGTTCATTGCGGCGATGGCACGGTGGCTGATTCCGGCGACGTGCGGGGTGACGATCACGTTGGGGAGATCGAGCAACTCGGAGTCGAACGGTGGTTCCTCCTCGAACACGTCGAGCCCCGCCGCAGCGAGCCGACCATGGCGGAGGGCATCGGCGAGCGCGGCCTCGTTGACGACGCCGCCACGCGACGCGTTCACCAGAACGGCCGTCGGCCGCATCAACGCCAGCTCTCTGGCCCTGATGAGGCCGCGGGTCTGATCGAGCAGCGGAACGTGCAGTGTGACGACGTCCGACTCCGACAGGAGTTGGTCGAGGGCCACCAGCTCGGTGCCTTCCGGCGGCGTGGTGAGCGCTGGATCGCAGACGAGAACGCTCGAACCGAACGCCAGCACGCGGCGGATCACACCGCGGCCGATCGTTCCCGACCCGATCACGCCGACAGTTGCACCGACGAGGTCGTTCGGCGTGATGCCGCCGGCACGATCCCATCGGTGTTCGCGCAGCGATTGGTCGTGTTCGAAGAGACGGCGCACGAGGGCGAGCATCAGCGCCAGCGTGTGGTCGGCGACTGTCTCCTCGTTCGTCCCCGGCGCCGTGGCGATGGCCACTCCGGCCTTCGTCGCCGCGGGGACGTCGATGGCATCGACGCCCACGCCGGTGCGGGCGATCACCTTCAAGTTCGAACAGGCAGCGAACACGTCGGCGCTGAACGGATCGTTGCTGGCGATCACCGCAACTGCATCGCCGAGCAACTCGATCACCTCCGTCGATGTGCGCGCGCCCGTCTTCGGTTCCAACCGGATCGACAGGCCCGCTTGTGTCAGGAGCAGGCCACTGGTGGCTCCGTCGATGTCGTATCCAGGCCACGTCACCACGACCTCACCCGTCAAGCCGTGGTCGTGCATGAGTTGAGAAATCTAGCACCGCGACCGCGATGGGCTCGAGGGTCTCCCGGTTCTTCGGCCGTGCTTGCCTCGACGGGCTGGGGCGGGAACGATGACCGCATGATTCGAGTGCGCGTCGTTGTCGACGGCCGGGTTCAGGGTGTGTGGTACCGGCAGAGCTGCCAGCGCGAGGCCGAGGAGCAGGGAGTCACAGGCTGGGTGCGCAACAACGAGGACGGCTCCGTCGAGGCAGCGTTGGAGGGTGAACCCGAAGCCGTGAGTCGCGTGCTCGAGTGGATGCGCCACGGGCCACCCCATGCGATCGTCACCCGTGTCGTGACGCATCAGGAAGTCCCGAGAAACGAGCGTGGCTTCGCGATTCGTTGACTAGGTGGGTCGCACCAGTTCGACGAGGCGGACAAGATCGTCCTCGGTACCGACCGCGATCATGATGTGGTGGGTGCGCAACACCGTGTCGAGATCGGGATTGGTCGTGAAGCTGCCGTCCGCATTGCGCAGAGCCAGTACGAGGGCGCCGCAGGCGTCGCGGAGCCTGGCCTGGCGTAAGCTTTGCCCGTCGAGTGCTGAACCGTCCGGGATCTCGACCTCTTGCATGCGGAACTCCATGCTCCTCTCGTGCATCACCACGTCGACGAACTCGGCGACGTTGGGATGGACGACGAAGCCGGCCATACGGGCAGCGCCCAGTTCCTGCGGGTTGACCACGCGGTCGGCGCCGGCGCGAGTGAGCTTGCCGATGCTGTCGTCCTGCCGGGCGCGCGCCACGATGAACAGGGCCGGATTGAGCGATCGCCCCGACAACGTCACGAACAGGTTGTCAGCGTCATCGGCGAGCGCGGCGATCAGGGCGTGTGCCCGCTCGATGCCGGCGGCGCGCAACGTGGTGTCGAGCGTGGCGTCGCCCACGATCGTCGGCATCGTGACGTTCGCGACCCGAGTCGGGTCGCTGTCGACGACCACGACGCGCCGGCCGTCACGTTCGAGGTCGGCGGCGACTGCCCGACCGACGCGGCCCCATCCGCACACCACGACATGCCCACGTAGATCGGAAATGGTTCTGTCCATCCTTCGCCTCCCGACGATCTCTCGAAGTTGCCCGTCGACGATCATCTGTACGCCCAGCGTGAACGTGTAGAGCACCGTTCCGACGCCGACCGTGATCAGCCCGATCGTGAAGATCTTCTGTGCGGTGTTGAACTCACGCACCTCACGGAACCCGACCGTGGAGACCGTCGTGACCGTCTGGTACATGGCATCGATCAACGACAGCCCGAGCACCAGGTAGCCGATGGTGCCGGCCACCAGCACCAGCGCCACCATGCCCGCGGCGACGCGTAGGCGGGCGAGCGTAGGGGTCACGTCCGGCCTGATCCAAGGTCCACGATCGGTGGT
>DATAJN010000468.1:0-3942 GCA_036262105.1 Ilumatobacteraceae bacterium | reverse complement strand
CTGCGCAACGCGCCGTCGGGTCCGACAGCGTTCGGTCGTTGGAAGATCCAGTTCTGCCACGCCGACAGACGGGCGAAGATCTTGGTTTCGATGGTCTCCGGGCCGACGAAGCGGAAGTTAGCCTCCATTCCCGTGAGGGCGTCGGGCGAGAAGCTGTTGCGTTCCTCGAGCATCACGCGGACCTCGTCGTCCCAGTCGATGTCATCGAGAGCCAACGTCACCAGCTCCGCTTCGACTGCTTCTGACGCGTCGAGGGCTTTGCCGATCCCTTCCCTGGCGGTCGCCAACTTGTCGTCACGGCCCCAGAAGCGAGTACGTAGCCTCGTCAAACCGTCCGACATCGGGCATGACCCGTCGTTGGTCGGCGTCAGACGGATGGCCGCCGCAGGTTGGTCATCTCCGAGCCGATTGCCCTCGAGGATGAGAGCGCGGTCGGCGGCGAGCACCAGCTCGGCCAGCAGTCCCGCGAAGCAGCTGCCCGGCTCGATCAACGTCACGATCGTGCGCGCCGACGCGTCGAGACGCTTCAGCGTGCGAGTCCATAGCAATCGGATCTCTCTCGCCAGCCAGTGATCGGGCTCTGCCAAGAGCACGTCCTCGGCCCGGCAGACGGCATCGGGATCTCCGGCCGTCGTGAGGATCCAGGTGCCGATGGTGGGCTCGTTGAAGCGGAGATGGAGGATGGCGTGATCGAGCTCCAGAGCGGCTCGTAGCAACCAACCGTCGGCCCCCCTCGACACGAGCTTCTCACCGGTGCCCGGCTCTGCGTGCTCCGGAGCGCGAACGATGAATCGTGCGCAGCCGAGGTCTCGGTCGATGTCGACATCGACGAACGTGGATCGAAGATCGTTGCCGGCTACGACGGTGGAGCCGCCGAGTGCGGGCAAGACGACTCCTTCCGCATGTTCTGGCCGGTCCGAACCAGCGGCGCGAGCGAGTGCACGTGACGCGACGAGTTCGTCGAACGTGCTCTTCGGAGCAATGGCATCGACCAATCCCCAGTCGACCGCCTGCTGTCCTTTGATGCCTTCGGTGCGAGTGGCGAACACGTCGGCGCGGTCCCGGCGGACGAATCGCTTGTCGACCAGCCGCGTGAGACCACCCGTGCCGGGAAGTACTGCCAGGAGCGGAACCTCGGGCAACGACACGGCGGACGCGCGGTCGTCGATCAACAGGATCTCGTCGCACGCCAGCGCGAGCTCGTACCCACCTCCTGCCGCCGTGCCGTTGACGGCTGCGATCCACACCTGGCCGGAGTTCGCCGAGCCATCCTCGATCCCATTCCGGGTCTCGTTCGTGAACTTGCAGAAGTTGACCTTGTGGCCATGTGAAGACGTCGCCAGCATCTGGATGTTGGCTCCGGCACAGAACACCTTGTCGACCCCGCCGGTCACCACCACGACCTTGACCTCAGGATGTTCGAACCGCATGCGCTGCACCACGTCGTAGAGCTCGATGTCGACGCTGAGGTCGTAGGAGTTGAGCTTCAGTTCGTAGTCGTTCCGAAGCCCGGCATTGGGCGTCACCGCCATCGTGACCGTGGCGACAGCACCATCGAACGCCATTCGCCAATGCCGATACGTCTGTGGATCAGCACCGAAGGTGATCGCTTGCTCGACGCTCAACTTGGCCTCCCTCGAATTGCTCGAATCAGATCTTGTCGCGCTGTCCAAGTTTCGTCTACTCACACGACGACTGGTAGAGATGTTCAGATGGAGCCGTCGTGGACAGTCAACAGCAACGACGGGTCACGAGTGGCCGGTTACGAGCTCGGTGGCAGCGGCGAGGTGTTGCTGATCGCGCACGCCACCGGGCTCTGCGGTGCCATGTATCAACTTCTGGCCGACCAGCTCATCGACAAGTTCCGAGTCGTGGCCTTCGACTTCCGCGGACACGGCGACTCGAGCGCGTCGCCCGACATCGACTACCGGTGGGATCGAATGGCCGAAGATGTCACCGCGGTCGTTCGACACATCGACGCCGGACCGATTCACGGGTTCGGTCATTCGATGGGCGGCGCAGCTCTGCTGCTCGCCGAGCGTGACAACCCGTCGACGTTCAGGTCACTGTTCCTGTTCGAACCCATCATCTTCCCCGACGACTTCTCCAAGCAGGGGCAGAACGTGATGGGTGACGCGGCACGCCGCAGGCGCATCGAATTCGAGTCCCGCGCCGGGGTGCTCTATCGCTACGCGAGCAGGCCTCCTTTCAACCAGATCCAAGCAGGCTGTCTTGCCGCTTACGTCGACAACGGCTTCGCCGAGCAACCGGATGGTCGTGTGCGATTGAAGTGCCTTCCGGAGGTGGAGGCACAGACGTTCGAGAACGGCCGCCAGGTCGAGTTGATCGACGTCCAACACGTCGCGACACCCGTCGTCATAGCGGTCGGGCACGACGAGCCGGGCTCGAACCCGGCACGCCTCGGGCTACCGCTCGCCGATGCTTTGGTGGGAGGCGACCTGACGCGATACGAACACATCGGTCACTTCGGCCCGCTGCAAGACCCTTGGACCATCGCCCGAGACATCGCGATCCACATCAGCGAGCACTCCTAGCTGCACCGACGCGATGATCGTCCACTGTCGCACACCCCTTCTCTACGATGGGGGCATGTATCCGGTGCCGACCAGCCTTTCGCCGAGCCGGGTCGAGGCGTTCACCTCCTGCCCCATGGCCTTCCGGTTCGCCAGCATCGAACGGCTGCCCGAAACCCCGAGCCCGCACACCACCAAGGGGTCACTCGTGCACCGGGTTCTCGAACTGCTGTTCACGCATCCCAACCCGGCCCGCACCATCGATACCGCTCGGTCGTGCTTCCAGCAGGCGGTTGCCGAGTACTCGGTCGACCCGGAGTTCACCTTGCTGAGCCTCGACGCTGCGCAGGTAGATGCGTTCAATGCCGATGCGTGGACGTTGGTCGAGGCCTACTTCCGAATGGAAGACCCTTCGGCGATCCGCGAGATCGGTCTCGAGCTGCGTCTCGAGGCCCAGGTCGGCCAGCTTGCGCTGCGCGGCATCATCGACCGTCTCGAGCTCGATGCCGACGGTGGCCTGATCGTCACCGATTACAAGACGGGTCGGGCCCCCGGCCTCAAGTTCGAACAGTGGCGTTTGGCGGGCGTTCACTTCTACTCGTTCCTGTGCGAAGAGGTGCTCGGGCGTCGCCCATCGGCGATCCGTTTGATGTATCTGCGCACTGGCGAAACCATCACGGCACTGCCGTCGGCGCAGTCGGTGAAGTTCATCACCACGCGAACGACTGCTGTGTGGAAGGCGGTGGAGAGAGCGTGCAACACGGGTACCTTCTTGCCGCGCCAGGGCCCGCTATGCGCGTCGTGTTCGTTCCAGCAATGGTGCCCGGCCTTCGGTGGTCAGCCCGAACTGGCCGCCGTCGACGCGCCATTGCGACACGCCGCGCTCGTCGCGTGAGCGCGGTCGCGTCCTTCGATTCGTGGGGCGACAAGCAGCTCGAATGGCTGCGCGGTCACGCGCTGGCCGACAAGCTGTTCAACTCGGCCAGCTTCGTCGGCGACTTCAGCGGGATCTGGCACGTCATCGGCGTGGGTCGGGCCATCATCGATCCTTCGAAGTGGCGACAGGCTCTGGCCTTGTCGGCACTGATCGGCGCCGAGAGCCTGCTCGTGAACCAGGGCGTGAAGCGCCTGTTCCAGCGGATACGCCCAACAGAGTCGGGCGATCCCCGGTACCGCGTGCGGCGACCCACCACCTCCAGCTTTCCGAGCGGTCACGCCTCCGCCGGTTTCTTCGCTGCGGCCATTCTCACCACGGCTACCGGGCCGAGCTTGGCGCCGGTGTGGTACTCGGTGGCCGTCGTCATCGCCGTCAGTCGCGTCTACGTGCGAATCCACCACCTGTCCGACATCGTCGGTGGAGCAGCCTTGGGCGCCGCCTTGGGCGTGGCCGGTTCCAAGGTGTTCAGCC
>DATAJN010000467.1:0-3077 GCA_036262105.1 Ilumatobacteraceae bacterium | reverse complement strand
CCAGACGTTCGATCAGGGTGCCGATGTCGGCATCTTCGACAGCAGCACCGGTGTGCTCGTAGGAGGCGTCAACCCGCCAAGGACGATCGAGGTGCGCTCGAGCGGCGGGTCGTCGGCGGGCCCGATCGTCCTGGTCAACGGAGTAGGTCTGCGGGATGTGACCTACAACGCCGCCCCGGTCGCGGTGGCGGGTGGCAAGTTCTTCGTCATCGGAACCGCGTCGCTGGCCGAGGTGCGCCGGAGCGTGCGAACGCTCTGGTCGGGATTGCGCTTAGGCATTCCGCTGGTGGTGCTCGCCGTCGCGCTGGTGGCCTGGTTCCTCGCCGGCCGGGCGTTGCGGCCGGTCGAAGCGATGCGCCGCGAGGTCGAGAACATCTCGGCGACCACGTTGCAACGACGTGTGCGCGAACCTCGGAGTCACGATGAGGTGGCCCGCCTCGCCCGCACGATGAACTCGATGCTCGCTCGACTCCAGGCATCGCGTGACCACGAGCGTCAGTTCCTTTCGGACGCGTCCCACGAGCTGCGTTCGCCACTGGCGTCGATGCGCGCCCAGCTGGAGACCGGTACGTGGCCGGCTCATGCCGCCGGAGTGAAGGCCGAGGCGAACCGGCTGAACAGCATCGTCGACGACCTCGTCGATCTGGCCAAGGCCGACGAGGCTGCTCCCCCGACGGCGGAGACCGATCTCGACGAGGTCGTGCTCGAGGAGGTCGGCGCGATCGCACCGACCTTGAACGTCGTAGTCGACACGGCGAACGTCGACGCCGCTCGTCTGATCGGTGATCGGCCGGCGCTGGCAAGGATGGTGCGCAACCTCGTCGACAACGCCGGCCGTCATGCTTCGAGCCGTGTGCAGGTCTCCCTCGCGAGCATCGACGGTGAGATCACCTTGATCGTCGACGACGACGGCGATGGCGTGCCGGGCGTCGACCGCGAAAGCATCTTCGAACGCTTCGCCCGAGCCGACTCGTCTCGGTCGCGCGACACGGGTGGCGTCGGCCTCGGATTGGCTGTGGTGCGCGCTAACGCGCGCCGGCACGGAGGCGATGTGCGGTGCGAAACAGCGCCGAGCGGAGGTGCGCGATTCGTCGTGACCCTTGCCGGTGAGACCGCTAGCGACGATCAGGTGCGCATGAGCTGACGAGCTCGGAGCAGCTCGGCCGAAGCGGATGTCCATAGTTGTACCGTGCGCCGGCAACCGTATCCGTGACAACGAACCGCTGCTTGCAACGCAGCGGAAGTAGGCGAGACTGCATCCGCATGAACGATGCAGAACGTGCCCGGCTCGCCGATCCCGGGTGGAAGACGTGGGGGCCTTACCTGTCGGAGCGATCGTGGGGCACCGTCCGCGAGGACTACAGCGAGAACGGTGACGCGTGGGGCTCGTTCCCTCACGACCACGCCCGCTCGCGCACGTACCGCTGGAACGAAGACGGCCTTGCCGGTATCTGTGACGATGTCCAGACGCTGTGCCTGGCGTTCGCCTTCTGGAACGGGCGCGATCCGATCCTGAAGGAGCGGATCTTCGGCCTCACCGGTCCGCAGGGCAACCACGGCGAGGATGCCAAGGAGTATTGGTTCTACGAGGACTGCACGCCGACGCATTCGTGGATGCGATGGCGGTACTTCTATCCCCAGGCCGAGTTCCCGTACTCGCGGTTGGTCGACGAGAACGCTCGTCGGGGCGCTGGCGACTTGGAGTTCGAGCTACTGGACACCGGCATCTTCGACGACGATCGCTATTGGGACATCGTCGTCGACTATGCGAAGGCCGACATCGACGACATCGTGGTCCGAGTCACCATCTGCAACGCCGGGCCCGACACGGCGACGCTGCACGTTCTGCCGACCCTTTGGTTCCGCAACACCTGGTCGTGGGGGCTCGACGATCGCAGGCCGAGCATCTCCACTGCCGGCAACACATTGATCACAAGCCACCACGCCCTGCCGAGCATGCGCCTGTCAGGTGATGGCAGATCGGCGGCCCTGTTCTGCGACAACGAATCGAACTCGCGTCGATTGTGGAACGTCGACGGATCGGCCTTCCCCAAAGACGCGATCAACGACCGCGTGGTTCACGGTCGCGACACGACGAACCCTGCATTGACCGGCACCAAGGCCGCGCTCTGGTACCAGATCGAAGTGGCCGCCGGTGGCACCGAGGCGATCACCCTCCGGCTGCATCGCGGTGACGTCAACCCAGTTGCGTCAGCCATCGACGTGCTGGCCGCGCGACGCGCCGACGCCGACGAGTTCTACGCCGCGCTCACGCCCGCTTCGACATCAGATCAAGAAACGCTGGTGATGCGCCAGGCTCTCGGCGGGATGCTGTGGTCGAAGCAGTTCTACCACTACGACGTCGCCCGCTGGCTCGATGGCGACCCCGGCCAACCGACCCCCCCTGCTGCTCGAAAAGTCGGCCGCAACGCGGGGTGGCGGCATCTCAACAACCACGACGTGATCTCGATGCCCGACAAGTGGGAGTACCCGTGGTACGCGGCATGGGATCTCGGATTCCACACGGTGGCGCTCGCCCACGTCGACTCCACGTTCGCCAAGGAGCAGTTGATCCTGCTGTGCCGCGAGTGGTTCATGCACCCGAACGGTCAGCTCCCTGCCTACGAGTGGTCGTTCGGCGATGTCAATCCCCCGGTGCACGCGTGGGCAGCGCTGCAGGTGTTCGAGATCGACGGTGGCAACGACTTCGAGTTCCTCGAGCGAATGATGCACAAGCTGCTGCTCAACTTCACGTGGTGGGTCAACCGCAAGGACGCCGACGGCAACAACGTGTTCGCGGGTGGTTTCCTCGGGCTCGACAACATCGGCCCGATCGACCGCTCGGCACCGCTTCCCATCGACGGAGCGCTCGAACAGTCGGATGGCACTTCGTGGATGGCCATGTACTGCCTCGATCTGCTGGAGATGTCGCTGACCCTCGCCCGTCACGATCCGACGTACGAGGACTTGGCCACCAAGTTCTTCGAGCACTTCGCCCTGATTGCCGAAGCGATGTACAGCCGCGGCCTGTGGGACGAAGAGGACGGCTTCTACTACGACGTGTTGGCCACGACGAG
>DATAJN010000466.1:0-1798 GCA_036262105.1 Ilumatobacteraceae bacterium | reverse complement strand
GGGTCTAGACATCCCACGGGTCGTTGGTGTCAAGCAGCTTGTTGTTGTCGGTGTGCCCAGGCGGTGTGTTCGTCGTAGAGGGTGCCGTGTCGGAGGCAGCCGTGGAGGATGCCAACGAGGCGGTTGGCCAGAGCTCGTAGTGCCCGGTTGTGGGTGTCGCCTCTGGTGCGGTGCTCGTCATAGAACGCTCTGGCGCCTGGGCTGGCGGTGAGTGTGGCGAAGGCCCACAGATAGCAGGCGTCTGAGAGTCGCCGGTTGCGGGCGTAGCGGGCGAGTACGACTTTGTGTTTGCCTGATGCTTTGGTGATGGGTGACATGCCGGAGTAGTTCTTGCGAGACTTGGCGTCCTCATAGCGGTTCGGGGCATCTCCGAACTCGCCGAGCACCCGGGCGCCGAGTGTCATCCCTAGTCCTGGCAGGGAACGGATGATCTTGGCGTCCGGGTGTTGCTCAAAACGGGCGGCTAGTTTCGTCTCGAGGCTGGCGATCTGGGTGTTCAACTCGCCGATCACCGCGACCAGCGCGGCGACCGTGGCGCCCATTGCGTCTGCGATCAGATCCGGCGCAGCAAGCTGCTCGGCGCGCAACGCCGCCTGGATTTCAACCGCTCGTTGGTCGACTCGTCGTTGACGACCCGCTCGACTCAGAGCGGACTGGATCTTCGACAACGACAAGCGTCGTCCGGCGGCCGGTGTCGACGCGATCGCCAAGATCGCAAGCGCATCACGGCCGGCCAGCTCATCGAACGCCTGGAGCGCCGCCGGATAGAACTCGCGCAATGTCGAGCGCAGCTGGTTGGTTTGGCGTTGCCTGGTCCAGATCAGCGATTGATGCGCCCGAGCGAGCACCTTGATCGCTTCACCGAGCTCACTGTCACCCGCCACCTGACGGTGGTTGTGAGCATCAGTGCGAGCCAGATCAGCGAGCACCTTGGCATCGCCCGGATCGGACTTCGCCCCCGATGTCGAGTGCCGCTCCCGATACCGCGCCGTCGACATCGGGTTCACCGCCAACACCTGGTAGCCGGCAGCCACCAGCGTGTTGATGAACAACCCCCGATCAGTCTCCGTAGCGATCACTACCTCGGCTGGATCCTCCACCCTGCCAGCGAGCATCTCGTGGAACCGGGCGACGCCCTCGACTCCCTCGGGCAACCGACCGCCAGCAAGTCTTCGGCCGGCATCGTCCTCGATGAACACATCGTGATGATCCTCGGCCCAATCGAGCCCAACGAACAGCATCCCCATCCGCACCTCCTACGTCGTGTCAAGTTCAAGCCCGAGGCGACCAGCAGCTCCCTAATGGTTCAGTGCTCGAAGCACGTCATCCCACCAGCAATCAAGGCCAACCTCACCAACCGACCGGCGCACGATCTAGACCTAGAACTCAACGTTCAGGTTCGACAAGTGCTGACCGTCCGGCGGCTCGGAACCATCCTGGCTCATCACTGCGACCAGATGATCGAACTCCATTAGGTCGGACACCCGGTACCGTTTCGTTGTGATTCGCAATCTTGATCCGCGGCTCTACTTCGATCCTGTAGCCCATCAGACCGAGCGGGAACGCATCTTTTGGCAGACGTGGCAGCTGCTGGGCCCGGCCTCGCAGGTCGCCGCATCGGGCGACTACGTAGCAACAGAGATCGCGGGCGCAAAGGTGTTCGTCGTCCGCGCCGACGACGGCGTGCTGCGGGCGTTCCGCAATGTGTGCGTCCATCGCGGCGCACGGTTGTTGGAGGAAGGCGCCGGGCGTTGCAGCGTGATCCAATGCCCGTACCACCGATGGACGTATGGCCTCG